>JBBDWV010000049.1:0-11341 GCA_040902655.1 Mycobacteriales bacterium | reverse complement strand
TCGTACGTCCTGCTGACCTCGGCGCAGAGCTCTCCTCTCAGCAGGACGCAAGGGCCACATCAGAGGTCGATGTCGGCCACCACCGGGGCGTGATCGCTCGCTCCCTTGCCCTTGCGGGCCTCGCGGTCCACCCAGGCGGCGCGCACCTGCACCGCCGGCGTGGCCAGCAGGTAGTCGATCCGCATCCCGAGGTTCTTGTGCAGCATCCCGGCGCGGTAGTCCCAGTAGGTGAACGGCACCTCACCCTTGCCGGGCCGCGCCTGCACGTCGACCAGCCCCCAGTCCAGCAGCGCCTGGACGGCGGCGCGCTCGGCCGCGGTGACGTGTGTGGAGCCGGCGAAGGCGCCGATGTCCCACACGTCCCGGTCGTGCAGCGCGACATTGAGGTCACCCATGACCACGAGGGGAGCGACTGGGTCGAGGTCCGCCAGCCGCTCGCGCAGCGCGTCCAGCCAGGCCAGCTTGTAGGCGTAGTGCGGGTCACCCAGCGCCCGCCCGTTCGGCACGTAGCAGCTGAACACCCGCAGCGGCCCGCACTGCGCCGAGGCGAGCCGCGGCTCGGGGTGGCCGTCCAGCGTCAGCGACACCTCCGACAGCCCCACCCGGGACAGGACCGCGGCGCCGTTCCACCGTCCGTCGCCGGAGTGCGCGACCTCGTAGCCCAACGCCTGCAACGGCAGGTGCGGGAAGCTGCCGTCCGCGCACTTGGTCTCCTGCAGCGCGACGACGTCCGGGGCGACCTCCTCCAGCCACGGCAGCAGGCGCGGCAGGCGGGCTCCGATCGAGTTGACGTTCCAGGTCGCGATGCGCACGCCCCGAGGCTAGGCGCGCCCCTTGCGTCCTGCGCAGAGGAGCAGATCCACGCTCAGCGGGCATGACGCAAGGGCGTCGCTACCTGCTGTGGTGCTCGAAGTCGATCGAGGCGTACGCCCGCAGCTTGGTCAGCCGGTGCTGCGAGGTCACCCGGCGGATCGTCCCGGACTTGGACCGCATCACCAGCGACTCGGTCGTCGCACCACCGCCCCGGTAGCGCACGCCGCGCACCAGCTCCCCGTCGGTGATGCCGGTCGCGACGAAGAACACGTTGTCGCTCCGGACCAGGTCATCCATGCCGAGGATCGCATCGAGGTCGAGCCCGGCGGCTGCGGCGTTGGTGAACTCGCTCTTCTTCTGCGGCCAGAGCTTGGCCTGGATGGTGCCGCCCAAGCACTTGACGGCGCAGGCCGTGATGATCCCTTCGGGCGTCCCGCCGATGCCGAGCAGCAGGTCGACACCGGTGCCCTCGGAGGAGGCCATGACCGCCCCGGCGACGTCGCCGTCGCTGATGAACTTGATCCGGGCACCCGCCTCACGGACCTCGCGAACCAGGTCCTCGTGGCGCGGCCGGTCGAGCAGGCAGACCGTGACGTCCTCGGGCTCGCCGCCCTTGGCCTTGGCCACGGCGTTGACGTTGAAGGACACCGGGGCGGTGATGTCGACGACGTCCGCCGCCTCGGGGCCGGTGACCAGCTTCTCCATGTAGAAGACCGAGCTGGGGTCGTACATCGTGCCCCGCTCGGCGACGGCCATGACGGCGATGGCGTTCGGCATGCCCTTGGCCATCAGCGTGGTGCCGTCGATCGGGTCGACGGCGACGTCGCACTCCGGCCCCTCGCCGCAGCCGACCTCCTCCCCGTTGAACAGCATCGGCGCCTTGTCTTTCTCGCCCTCACCGATGACGACGACGCCCTTCATCGACACGCTGCCGATCAGCTGGCGCATCGCGTCGACGGCCGCACCGTCGCCGCCGTTCTTGTCGCCACGGCCCACCCACCGGCCGGCCGCCATCGCCGCCGCCTCGGTGACCCGTACGAGCTCCAGGGCGAGGTTGCGGTCGGGAATTTCGCGGAGACTCGGCTGCGCGTCGTCAGTCATGGACGCACCTTAATGGTGGGCCGTCCACTCTGCATCGGGCGCGGTGGCAGAGTGAGCCCGGTGAGACGCGACTACGACCCGGCGCAGGCCGGCACCGCGGTCTACGCGCTGCTCAACAGCGTCGTCGTGCCCCGCCCGATCGCGTGGGTGTCGACCCGCTCTGCGGACGGCGTGGACAACCTCGCGCCGCACTCGTTCTTCACGATCAGCTCGGTGTCGCCGCCGGTCGTGCAGTTCACCTCGGTCGGCGCGAAGGATTCGCTGCGCAACGCCGTCGAGAACGGTGAGTTCGTGGTGAGCCTGTGCCCGGAGGAGCTGGTCGATCAGGTCAATCTCACCGGCACCGACTTCCCCGCCGACGTGAGCGAATTCGACGCCGTGGGGCTCCAGCGCGAGCCGAGCCGGCTGGTCGCGCCGCCACGCGTCGCTGCCTCGCCCGTCGCACTCGAGTGCCGCACCGTCGGTACGAAGAGCTTCGGGGGCGGCTCGACGGTCGTCTTCGGTGAGGTCGTGTGGGTGGCGGTCGAGGAGAGTGTGCTGCGCGACGACCGGCCGGTGATCGACCTGCTCAGGCCGATGGCCCGGCTCGGTGCGAACGAGTGGAGCACCATCGGCGAGGTCAGCGTCCGCCGCCGGGTGCCCTACGCCGAGCTGCGGAGCGGCTCGTGAGGCAGGCGCAGCTGACGCCGCCGCGGGCCGGCAGCCGTGCGGCCGGCACCCGTGACGCGCTGCTGTGCGCCGCGCGAGAGGTGTTCTGCGCGTCCGGCTTCGCCGAGGCCTCGATCGCCGACGTGGTCGCGGGGGCGGGGGCCAGCGTCGGCAGCCTCTACCACCACTTCGGCGGCAAGGCCGAGCTCTACCTCGCCCTGTTCGAGGACTATCAGCAGCGCCAGGAGGCCCGTGCGGTCGATGCTGTGCGGGGGGCCGTCGCCACGGGCGAGACCGACCCGGTCGCGCTGTTCGTCGCGGGCTCCCGCGCCTATCTCGACGGCTGCTGGGTCGAGCGCGACCTGGCCCGGCTGTTCCTCGCCGGTGGCGGACCGCCCGGCTTCGAGCTGGTCGCCCGGCGGCGCTACCGCGAGTGGACCCGTCGCAACGCCACCCTGCTCAGCTCCGGCAGCTCCGGCCCCGAGGACGCCGAACCGTGGGGCGACGCGCTGGTCCTGGTGCTCACCACCGTCGTCAGCGAGGCCGGCCACGAGGTCGCGGTGTGCGAGGACGAGACGTCGGCCGGTCGGCTGGCCGGCGACGTCCTCGAGCTGATCGGCCGGATCGGGCGACCGCCCGGGCCCGCATGAGCCGGCACGGCGGCCGTCCGCCGCATCCCTGACACTGGAGGGGTGAGCACAGCCAGCCCCCCGAAGCGCAAGCGTGGGCGCGAGACCGCCACCGACATGACCCGCTCGCTGGGTCTGGTGATTCTCGTGGTGCTGCCGATCTGGTTGCTCGCTCGGGCACCGGCCAGTGACGAGGTCGAGCTCCGCGAGGTCGACCCCTCCGGGCCGATCGCCGCCTTCGCGGCCGACGTGCCGGCCGCTCCGGTGCCCGGGAGTCTCCCGGCGGACTGGCGGGCGACCTCCGCGACCTACGACGGGGCGCAGCAAACCGTGCGGGTCGGCTGGGTGACGCCGTCGCAGCAGTACGCCGAGTACGCCGCGTCGACCGCTCCGCGGGACGACGTCCTCCGGCTCGTCGTGGGTGCGGACGTCGAGCAGCTCGAGTCGCTGACCGTCGGGGGCGAGCCCTGGGAGCAGTACCGCGACAGCGACGGTTCGCTGTCGCTCACCCGTTCGTACGGCAGCGCCACCGTCGTGGTCGGGACCAAGCGGGCCAGCGTCACGTTGTCCGAGTTAGAGGTCCTGCTGCGGTCCCTGACCACCCGCTAGCGCGGCATCCAGGCGCGCCTTCGCGCCGTCCAGCCAGCTCTGGCAGACCTTCGCCAGCTCCTCGCCGCGCTCCCAGAGCGCCAGCGACTGCTCCAACGTGGCGCCGCCCTGCTCGAGCTGGCGGACGACGTCGGCCAGCTCCTCGCGGGCCTGCTCGTAGCTGGGCCGGGGGGACTCACTCACAGCGCAGACCATAGGCGGCCGACCTCCCGCCTGGCCCGGGCGTCACTCGGCCGTGACGAACAGGACACCCTTGGCCAGCCGGACCTGCAGGTCGGTCGCGGGTGGCACGGCGTCGGCGTCGCGCACCACCGCGCCGTCCTCGTCCTGCACGACGGCGTAGCCGCGGTCCAGGGTCGCCTGTGGTGACAGTGCCAGCACGCGGGCCCGCACGTGGTCCAGGTCGTCCTGCGCGCGACCGAGCTGCCCGGCCGTGCAGCGGCGGGCCCGTTCGTGCAGCGCCCGTACGTCCTCGCGTCGCGCGTCGACCAGCGTCGCCGGCGCCGCCAGTACCGGACGGCTGCGTACGGAGGACAGCCGGGAGCGCTCGGCGGCGACCAGGGACAGCACCACGCGGCGGGCGCGGTCGCGGGCCTGGCGCACCCGCTGCGACTCCTCCTGCACGTCCGGCACCACGCGCTTGCCCGCATCGGTCGGGGTGGAGCAGCGGACGTCGGCGACCAGGTCGAGCAGGGGGCTGTCCGGCTCGTGACCGATGGCGCTGACGACGGGGGTCCGGCAGCGGGCGACGGCGCGGCAGAGCGCCTCGTCGCTGAAGGGCAGCAGGTCCTCGACGCTCCCGCCGCCGCGGGCGATGACGATCACGTCGACCTCGGGGCTCTGGTCGAGCTGCTGGAGCGCGCCCAGGACCTGTTCGACGGCGAGGTGTCCCTGGACCGCCACCTCGCGGACGTCGAACTCGACGGCCGGCCAACGCCGCCGGGCGTTCTCGAGGACGTCCCGCTCGGCGGCACCGGCCCGACCGGTGATCAGTCCCACGCGCCGCGGCAGGAAGGGCAGCGGCTTCTTGCGGTCCGCCGCGAACAGGCCCTCCTGGGCGAGCAGCGCCTTGAGCCGCTCGAGCCGCGCCAGCAGTTCCCCGACGCCGACGGGCCGGATCTCGAGGGCCTTGAGGCTCAGGGTGCCGCGGACGGCGTAGAACTCCGGCTTGGCGTGGACGACCACACGCGCACCCTCGGCCAGGGCCGGGACGACCGCCTCGCACACGCCGCGGGGGCAGGTCACCGACAGGCTCATGTCCGCCACCGGGTCGCGCAGCGTCAGGAAGACCGTCCCCGGCCGCCTGGACAGCTGGGTGACCTGGCCCTCCACCCAGACCCGGCCGAGCCGGTCGATCCAGCCGGCCAGCGACCGGGCGACGGTACGGACGGGCAGCGGCGACTCCGCGCTGTTGGCCAGGCCCACGCGGGCGAGCCTACGGGGACGGAGCCGGCGGAGGGCGGGACGGGCCGGGGGCGGCCACTCCCGCTGCGACTACGCCCCGCTGTGGGGGTTGGTGCCGGGTGAGCCGGTGGTGCGCGTCGGGTCGTTGGCCAGCTTGGCGATCCGGTTGTCCAGCATCGTCACGATCGGCAGCCGGTCAGCGTGGGCCTTCTCGTAGTCCCGGATCGAGATGAGCTGCGGCAGGTCCAGGCTGCGCATCCGGCCGCGCAGCGACCCGAGGGTGAGGTGGTCGTAGTCCGGCAGCGGAAGCTCGTCGTGGCTGAGCACCTCGCTCCCCGCGGTGGCGGAGACCCGTTCGACCGTCTCCACGACGGCGCTGCTGGCCGCCGTGTCGACCCGGGTGGTGTCGGGCTCGGGTGCCTTGGGCGTCGGCACCCCCTTGGGTGCCTCGGCGTCGGCTCCCAGCGTCCCGGCTCCCGACGCCCCGGCTCCCGACGTCGCAGCCGTGCCTGCGTCGCCGGCCCGGTGCGCCGCGTCCTCGACCGTCTCGGCGGCCTTCTGCAGACCGGCACCGGCGGCCCGCGTCGCGGAGCCGGCCGTCTTGCGCGCGCGGGTCGTGCCGGTCCGCACCAGCTGGGTGACGCTCTCGGTGGTGTCCTCGAGCGCATCCTCGACCCGGTCGTAGGGCCCCGCGAGCGGCGTGCCCTGCAGGGCGTCCTCGACGACGTCCTCGACCTGGTCGAAGGAGGTGTCCCGCAGCCGGGCCAGCAGCCGCTCGCCCCGCTCGGCCAGCGCGTCGTAGCCGTGGCGGGCGTTGTCCAGGCCCTGGCGAGCGGTGCCGAGGCCCGTCAGCGCGTGGCCGACGGCATACACCGGCAGTTGCACGACCTTGCCCGGCAGGCGGCGGACGCCACCCAGGACGGTCGGCACGAGCCCGAGGGCTGCGGCGACGGGGTTCGCGACGAGGCGGGGCATGACAGGGTCCTTCGGTTCGGTGGGCGGGAGCTGTTGCCAGGCGTGCCCGCGAGGGTCTCCCTCACACGCGGCGAGAGGAAGATCACCGGGCGCCCGGGCGACGCGCACATAGGATGGAGGCCATGACGGAGACCTCTGCGCGACCGTCCAAGCGGGTGCTGGTGGCCAAGCCGCGCGGCTACTGCGCCGGCGTCGACCGGGCCGTGGTGACCGTCGAGAAGGCCCTCGAGGTCTACGGCGCGCCGATCTACGTGCGCAAGCAGATCGTCCACAACGCCCACGTGGTGCGCACGCTCGAGGCGCAGGGCGCCATCTTCGTGGACGAGACCGAGCAGGTGCCCGAGGGCGCCACCGTCGTCTTCTCGGCGCACGGCGTCGCGCCGGTCGTGCACGCCGAGGCCAAGCTGCGCGCGCTCCAGACCATCGACGCGACCTGCCCCCTCGTCACCAAGGTGCACCTGGAGGCGAAGCGCTTCGCGGCCGACGACGTCGACATCGTGCTCATCGGCCACGAGGGGCACGAGGAGGTGGTCGGTACCACCGGTCAGGCTCCGGAGCGCATCCACCTCGTGGACGGTGTCGACGAGGCCGCGCAGGTGCAGGTGCGCGACCCGGACAAGGTCGCCTATCTGTCGCAGACGACCTTGTCGGTGGACGAGACGAACGTGACGGTCGAGGCGCTGCGCCGGCGTTTCCCGCTGCTGCAGGGCCCTCCCTCGGCCGACATCTGCTACGCGACGCAGAACCGGCAGGTCGCCGTCAAGGAGGTCGCGGCCGAGGCCGATCTCGTGCTGGTCGTGGGTTCGCGCAACAGCTCGAACTCCGTACGCCTGGTCGAGGTCGCGCTGGACGCCGGCGCCCGGGCGGCGCAGCTGGTCGACGACGCGTCCCACATCGACGAGGCGTGGCTCGAGGGGGTGTCCACGGTCGGCCTGACCAGCGGCGCCTCGGTGCCGGAGATCCTGGTGCAGGACGTGATGACGTGGCTGGCGGCGCGTGGCTACGGCGAGGTGCAGGAGGTCGAGTCGGCGCAGGAGCACCTGCAGTTCGCGCTGCCGCCCGAGCTGCGCCGCGACCTGCGTGCCGCGGGTATCGCGGACTCCTGAACTCAGCCGAGCAGCTTGCGCACCAGAGCGACCACGAGCGCAGCGCCGGTGGCGGCCAGCAGCACCGGGGCGCCGAGCAGCAGGGCGTTGGCCAGCTCGAGCGCCTGCCGGGTGAGGAACGAGCCGCCGGCGCCCCAGTGCTCCACCGCCGCACCCACCAGCGCCAGCACCACGTAGACCAGGGGTGGCATCACGACGGCCGCGAGCAGATCCTCGCGGTGCACGGTGAGCGCTGCGAGCAGGCAGCCGAGCACGAAGCTGACGGCGAAGACGTCGCGAAGGCCGGGTCCGGTGACGACGTCGTACGCCCCGCCGGCCAGGCCGAGCCCCAACGCAACGGCGACCGCGCCGGTGGCGGTCAGGCCGCGCCGGTCCCCGACGGATGCCCCCGCCGGCAGGGAGTGCCCGATCGGGGGGGTCGGCCCAGTCACGGCCAGGACGCTACCGCCCGTGGCGCGGTGGCGGCTGCGCGCCGTACGGTGGGTCGCGTGTCCTCCGACAGCGCACCCGGTACGGCCTCCCCGGACAGGGACGGGCCGGGCGGCGGCTCGCCGCCGGGCGGCTACGACCCCGGGTGGGTGGCCGCCACGGCGCGCAGCGCGGATCCCGGCCTGCCGGAGGAGACGGCCCGCGAGCTGGCGATCTACGCCGGAGAACACCTGCACGAGATCGCCGCACTGGATGCCCCCGAGGTCGCGCGCCGGCTGCTGGCCGAACATCGGACGGCGGGTGCCACCGCCGCTGCGGTGGTGGCCAAGGCCGCGGTGGACTTCTGTGAGGCGTACGGCGTGCAGCCGTAGCCGGGAGTGACGAGCCGGAGCAGCGCCCCCTGACCGTGGCCTAGCCGGTGCTGGTCAGCGGCGGCACCAGCTCCGGCGCGGCCAGCGGCCGGGGGAGCGCCTCGACCGTCGCCGGGAGCGCGGGTGGCTCCTCGGCCAGCCCGAGCTCGGCCATCCGCCGGGCGGCCGGGAGCAGCGAGCGCTCGAGAGAGCCGACGGTGCGGTTGTAGTCGGCCACCGCCGAGCCGAGCGAGCGGCCGAGCTTGTCGACGTGACCGCCGAGGGTGCCGAGCCGCGTGTAGAGCTCCTTGCCGGCCACGACCACGGCCCGGGCGTTCTCCGTCAGCTGCTCCTGCTGCCAGGCGTGGGCGGCGGTGCGCAGCAGGGACACCAGCGTCGTGGGTGTGGCCAGGTGCACGTGCCTGGAGTAGGCGTGCTCGAGCAGAGCGGGGTCGTGCTCGAGCGCCGGGGCGAGGAAGGCCTCGCCCGGCACGAACAGCACGACGAACTCCGGACTGTCGGAAAGGGCTGCCCAGTAGGCCTTGTCGGCCAGGCGGTCGACGTGGCTGCGCAGGTGGCGCGCGTGGGCGGCCATCCGCGCGGCGGCCTCCTGCGCGTCCTCGCACTCCACGGCCTCCAGATAGGCGGCCAGCGTGACCTTGGCGTCGACGGCGATCGAGCGTCCGCCGGCCAGCCGGATGACCAGGTCGGGCCGCAGCACCGCGCCGTCGGCCCCGGGAAGGCTCTCCTGCTCGGTGAAGTCGCACCGGTCGAGCATCCCGGCGAACTCCACGCAGCGGCGCAGCTGGACCTCCCCCCACCGGCCGCGGGCCTGCGGTCGGCGCAGGGCGTCGACCAGGGAGGCGGTCTCGCGGCCGAGCAGCTCGGAGCTGCGCCGCACCCCGCTGACCTGCTCGCGCAGCTCGGCGGAGGCTCTGGCTCGCTCGACCTCGAGCCCGCGCAGCTGGGCCTCCACCAGCTGGAGCTGCTCGCGCAGCGGGCCGACCAGCGACTCGACCGCTTGCCGCTGGGCCGCCGCGTCGCGGTCGCTCTCCTGCCGGCTGCCGGTCAGCGCCCTGGAGGCCAGCCCCTGGAAGGAGGACAGCAACAGCTGTTCGTCGCGCCGGGCCAGGAGCCGGCCGAGGAGCAGGCCGAGCGCGAGCCCGACCAGCAGAGCGAGGGTGATCGTCATGCGGCGACCATGGCAGGGAGGTCCGACAAACCGCGCCGGTAGCGTCGTACGCCGTGAGCCTCTCCCTCGGCATCGTCGGCCTGCCCAACGTCGGCAAGAGCACGCTGTTCAACGCGCTGACCAAGAACGACGTGCTGGCGGCGAACTACCCCTTCGCCACGATCGAGCCGAACGTCGGCGTCGTCGGCGTGCCGGACGCGCGACTGCCCCGGCTCGCGGAGCTCTTCGGATCGCAGAAGATCATACCGGCCACCGTCGACTTCGTCGACATCGCGGGCATCGTCAAGGGCGCCAGCGAGGGGGAGGGGCTGGGCAACAAGTTCCTGGCCAACATCCGTGACAGCGACGCGATCTGCCAGGTGATCAGGGTGTTCCAGGACGACAACGTCGTCCACGTGGACGGGCGGATCTCGCCCCGGTCCGACATGGACACCATCAACACCGAGCTGATCCTGGCCGACCTGCAGACGGTGGAGAAGGCGCTGCCGCGGCTGGAGAAGGAAGCCCGGATCAAGAAGGACGTCGTGCCCCGACTCGAGGCGGTACGCGAGGCACAGAAGGTGCTGGACAGCGGCCAGACGGTGTCCGCCGCGGAGCTGGACCGTGAGCCGCTGCGCGAGCTGCACCTGCTGACGGCCAAGCCGTTCCTCTACGTGTTCAACCTCGACGAGAACGAGCTGGTCGACGCCGCGCTGCGGGCGTCGCTGGCCGAGCTGGTGGCGCCCGCCGAGGCGGTCTTCCTCGACGCGAAGGTGGAGTCCGAGCTGATCGAGATGCCCGACGAGGACGCGCTCGAGCTGCTGCAGTCGATGGGGCAGTCCGAGAGCGGGCTGCACCAGCTGGCCCGGATCGGCTTCGCCACCCTCGGGCTGCAGACCTACCTGACCGCGGGGCCGAAGGAGGCCCGCGCCTGGACGATCAGGAAGGGCGCGACGGCACCCGAGGCCGCAGGCGTCATCCACACCGATTTCCAGCGTGGCTTCATCAAGGCCGAGGTGATCGGCTTCGACGACCTGGTCGAGCTCGGCTCGGTCACCGCCGCACGCGCCGCCGGGAAGGCCCGCATGGAGGGCAAGGACTACGTGATGCAGGACGGCGACGTCGTGGAGTTCCGCTTCAACGTGTAGCGCGCGCGTAGGTGTTCAGGCGCTCAGCGCTCTACCAGATCAGGTCGACGCCGCTGGAGAAGCGCGCGATGACCCAGAGCAGCAGGAATACCTCCGACGACTGCGTGGTGGAGCGTGTGCCCTCTGTCGGCGACATCGACGCCGTGCGTGCCTCGTGAGCATCCCGGGAGAAGTCTGTCGTTGATCGCATCCCTGATAAAGCAGGGATTGAGCAGGTGCGGCACCACCTCCATGAACACCAGCACGAGCAGCGGGGCCGCGAACGGCAGGACTCGGCGGCGTCGCGTATCCCTGCGTCGTACGAGACGCGTTGCGGTGAGCAACAGACCTGGCAGGCCGAGCGCCGCAGCGAGCAGGAGTCCGAAGACGGGCAGGACGGCAGGGAGGTCGGCAAGCGACGGCAGGCCTTCGCCGCCGAAGCACGGCGGGTCGGGACAGGGATCGACGGAGACGCTCTCTGCGGCACTCGGCTGCCAGGTGAGAGCCGCAACGATGCCTCCCGCGACGGCGACCGCGACGGAGCCGAGGACGAGCAGGAGACCGCCGCGGGCAAGACGATCTGCCCGCTGTTCGCGGCGACCGGCCGGGCTTTCTCCTGGCATGGGCTGACCGTAGATGATGCCAGGCCGCTCGCTGCACAAGCAGCGTCCCGCTCGAGGCGCCGGACCCGTCGCCCTTCTGGTGTCAGCACGCTCACGGCGATCACGACGAGTGGGCCGGGCCACGTGCACATCGACATGTGCCGCCGAGCGGGGTGTACACCACAGGTCAAGATTTCCCGATTGTTGACCTGTGGTGCACACCGTCCGGACGGCACATGCGTCTGCGGAGCGGCGTGCCCCGTGGTCCCTGCGCCCGGAGCCGCGCGAGGTACTGCCTGACGGGTGACAGCTGCGGCATTCGCGGCGGATCGGCTGTGTGACGCAGCGGCCCTGCGTACGCTGCGCCTCGTATCCCT
>JBBDWV010000048.1 GCA_040902655.1 Mycobacteriales bacterium | reverse complement strand
ACGAGGCACCGACCAACAGCTTGACCAAAACGTCTCACGCTGATGAGCGGATGTTGCAGGGCAGGTTCCCGCGGTTGCGGTGGTCGGAACGGCAGACTGCCGACATGATGGGCCATGACGACCAAGCTGCGACGCAGCGCGTGCGGCGGTCGGCCGGTGAGGACGTCGTGCGCGTCCTCGAGCAGGACCTCTCGCAGACCGACCTGACGACCCTCTTGATGTCTGTCGCCACGTCGCGAGCCGCAAGAGTCGCCCCCGGCAGGATTCTGACCCGCTCGGCGCGGGACCGCTTCACTCGCCCTGCCGCGAGCAACCCCAGGGTGGTGACGACGCTGGAGGCGCGGCTGTGGCAGCTGCTGCCATCGCACTTCGAAGGGCTCGAATTGTCACCCTTGGCGCCGCTCGGGATCTCGTCGGCGCTCGCCGGCGTGGCGCAGAGTCGAGTTGTCTCGACGGCCCGGGGCTCGGAGGTGGTCAGCGACGCCACCAACGTGCTGGCGCTGGAAGCGGCCCGCGGCCGAAGGGCAGGCTCTGACGCGGTGCACCTAGCCGCCAGCCACCGGGTGCTGCGGGCCCAGTACTTCCCCGACAGCACTGCCAGCGCGCACTTCCGGCTGTTCAACCTGGTGTCCAGCACGCATGACCGCGGGAGCGGGACGGCACAGGCGGCACTGCTACTGGACCACCTTCGGGCATGGACGCTGATCCTGAACGACGTGTTGGGATCGGTCCCCTGGCACGTCGGCTTCACGGTCTTCCGGCGCGGGGCGGTCAGTGAGCGCCTGATCGATACGGTCCTTCCTGCCCTCGACGGATGGAACGTGCGGACCCGGGATCTGCCCACACGGACGGGCGCCGACTACTACACCGATGTCGCCTTCAAGATTCATGTGGGGGATCCGGGCGAGGAGGTAGAGGTCGGCGACGGGGGACTGACCGACTGGACCGCACAGCTGCTCAACGACGCGAAGGAACGCACCTTGGTTTCGTGCATCGCGACGGAGCGGCTGGCAGCACTCGTCCCTTCTTTTTAGTCCCGGACGCCCGCGGCACCGCTGACGCCGCCGCATGCCTCCCGCTCCGCGGCAGAAGCGGTCGTTCGGGGACGGCCCCTGATCGCACCTTCGGGATGGGCGTCAGCAGCCGAGAGTTCGTCTCCCGGGCCCGCTCCGCGGGCACCGATGAGATCTGCTCGCCACAGTCGTCTGTGTACGGTCCGGCGAACGCGCGGCGCCCGATCAACGGAGAGCACCAGATGAGGTCACTTAGGTACTCGATCAACGTCACGCTCGACGGCTGCTGCCATCACGAGGCCGGGCTCCCCCCGGACGAGGAGTCGTTGCACTACTGGACCGCGCAGATGGAACGAGCCGATGCCCTGCTCTTCGGGCGGGTGACCTACCAGATGATGGAGTCGGCGTGGCGGCGGCCGGCCACGGGCACGTGGCCTGACTCGATGGGTGACGGGGAGATCCCGTTCGCCGAGGCCATCGACCGGGCGAAGAAGCACGTCGTGTCGAGCACGGTGAGCGAGGTCGACTGGAATACCGAGCTGGTGCGAGGCGACCTGGGGCAAGCGGTTCAGCGGCTCAAGCAGGAGCCTGGCGAGCGCCTGTGGGTGGGTGGCGTCACCCTCCCTCTTGCGCTGGCAGACCTCGGACTGATCGACGAGTACGAGTTCCTCGTGCAACCGGTGCTCGCCGGACGAGGCCCGACGCTGCTCGCCGGTCTGCGCGAGCGCATCGAGCTTGAACTCGTGGATCGCCGTGAATTCAAGTCTGGGGCGGTCGCCCTGCGGCTTCGGCCCGCTCGCGTCGCGGCCTGACCTGCTCGCTCCGGAGACCTTGACCGCTGCGTCCGGACGGCACGACGCCATGGGCCAACCGGCCGACGACGCGGTCCCCTGGAAGGCTCGTCCCGGAACCAGCCTCATGCAGCGCTCGTCTCCGTGGCCGCAGTCCTGGCCCGGTGGCGCAGAGTGCGCGGCCCAGCCATCGACGGGAACCACGCTCCGCGGCAGAAGTGGAGGCCCAGGCGCGGTCGCGGATGCGCACCGCGAATCTGTGCCTAACCTCCGGCTCAAACAGCAAGATCGCTGGACCCCCCATCCAGCAGCCGCCATCGTGAGGCTGTGACCACCGAGAGCGACGTCAGAGGCATCTGCCTGGCACTGCCTGGCGTGACGGAGCGCCTCAGCTGGGGGCGCCCGACGTGGTTCGCCCGCACCTTGATGGCTCGGATGTGGGACGACGGCGTGCTGACGGTCAAGACCTTCGAGCGTGAGGCGCTTGCTTCGACAGAGCCGGACACCTACTACTGGACCGACCATCACGATCGCTCACCGTTGTTGGTCCTGGTTCGGCTTGGTCGAGTCGACCCCGTTGACCTCGAGGAACTCCTTCAGGAGTCCTATCGGATTGCGAGCAGCTGAGAGCGCCCGGCCTACTGCTTCTCGGCAGGAACGCGGTCAGCGGCAGATGAGTGCGCCGGGGCGAGCAGATCGGTTGTCGGGCCGGTCGCCGCACGGCGTCCGAGTACCGCGAAGACACCGCCCGCTCGAGGCGAGGACGGGCCAGGTTCACCGGCACCCACGAGGGCGCCAGCATGGACATGGCCAGGCTGGACCTGCTCACCGCCCACGACGGCAAGATCGCCGAGGTCGCCCTCTTCTCCGAGGATGGACCCGCCGAGGACGCGTTCTGGCGACAGCCCCAGTAGGCCGTCCGGGAACGCAAGCAGGAACCCCCAGCGTCCGCCCGGCCCCGTGCCGTCCTACGGTGACGCCGACGGGGACGGGGCAACTACTGATTGCCCCGTCCCCGCCCTCATGCTCGGCGCCTTCCCCGGCGCCGGGCCCTACTTGCCCTTCTTCGTGCGGACGGTCTCGACGACCGCCGTGCCGGCCCGACGACGCGCCGTGCTCACGGGGATGAACTGGCCCGTGCGGGCGTCGCGTCCGACCTTGCGGGACTTCGCCATGCTCCTCTCACCTCCTCCCCTTCTTGGGCAGGTCCAGCGTGAGCGACAGGCAGCGAGATCGGGCTGCGACTCGCCGAGGCGGTGCTTGAGAACTTCCCGCCAGGTGCGGTAGTGCGCGCTAGCCCTCGTCGTCGAAGCGCAGCCGGGCCAGCCCCCGCTCGACCTCCTCGCGGTGACGCCGCGCCGCCTCGTCCCGCCTGGCAGCGGCAGC
This sequence comes from Mycobacteriales bacterium, assembly GCA_040902655.1. Classification (NCBI taxonomy): domain Bacteria; kingdom Bacillati; phylum Actinomycetota; class Actinomycetes; order Mycobacteriales; species Mycobacteriales bacterium. The sequence continues at coordinate 13,636 of JBBDWV010000048.1, read as the reverse complement.
GGCCTCACGCCGCAGGTGCTCGGCGTGCTGCGCGTTCGTCACGTCGACGACCAGCTTGAGCGTCTGCTGGTGGTACTGCGCGACCTCCTCGACCGTCGTGCCGTCGAGAACGATCCGGTCGCCCGTCACCCGGGCGATGCCGCGGCGGTGCATCGTCGTGAACGACGGCGGCATGTCCCAGTTCCGGAGGAACAGCTCCGTCCAAGCCCGGTCCGGCACCCCGGACAGCCGCAGCGGCACGGTGTAGAGCGCGCTCCCCGGCGTGCCGTCGTTGCGCGGCGGGGTGATGCCGTCCCGGTCGACCTCGACGATCCGCAGCGGGCCCGCCGGCTCACGGGGCTTCTGCCACGACGGCGGCGGCACCGGCCTCGCTGCAGGGGTCGGCTTCCCGGGCGTCGGACGGGCCTCGGGAGCCCGCCGTCGCGGCGGCAGCGGCGCGGGCGGCTCAAGGTGCCGGCGGATGTCCCGGAGGAGCCGCTCGACCGCGTCGGGCACGTCGTCGGGGTCCACCTCCAGGTGCACCTTGTCCTTGAGCGTGGGCGGCATCTCCACGTCCCCTACCCGGAGCGGCATCACCGTGACGCCCTGCCGCTTGACCTCGCCGGTCATCGCCAGGCTGATCTCCTTGCGGCACCAGTCGCTGCCCACGCTGGCCGCGCTCACCAGCGCGACCACGAAGTCCACCCGGTCGAGCGCCTCGCTGATGCTCTGCACCAGGCTGTCGCCGACCCGGAGCTCGCCCTCGTCGATCCAGACCCGGCAGCCGCGCGCGTGCAGCCCCTCGGCCAGCCCGCGCGCCAACGGCTTGTCCTTCCAGGAGTAGCTCAGGAAGACGCTCGCCAGGTGCTCGGTCACCCCCACATGGTCCCAGCCTCACAGCCCGCTGGCGGGAAGGCACACCAGGGCTCCAGCGACACCTGCCTACAGAGGACTGCTCTGCCTAGTGCTGCCCAGCAAACGACCCGCCGCCGGCCTTCCGGCGACTGCGGTTCAGGACCCTGCCCCTGCGGGCGGGGCTGTCCTGGCCCAGGCGACGTGGCGCGGGCGACGGGCCGGCTGCGAGCCCGAGGTTCCCTCGCGCGGGGCCCCCGCCCGCTATCCCCCGACGGTCCCTGTGGACGAGGTCTGCCGACGGCGCGCTACAGCAAGAGGCTGCCTCCGACGAGGCGGAGGTCCTCGACCGACTCGGTGTCGCTAGTGACCACTGCCTCGAAGTCGAGCTCGACCGGCACGCCGCGCACCACCGCGACGAGGGAGTCGTGCCGGTTCAGGTCGGGCTCGATGATCTCGACGAGCCCGCTCGCCTCGCTGGCGATCGCGTCGCCCTTCGCCATGACGCCCTGCACGAAGAGCTCTGCCTCGGCCTGAGCGTTGGAGGCTGTCGCCCCGCCCTCGAACGTCTCCACCTCGAAGACGCTCACGGCGGCGTCGTTGATCTCCAGGCGCTCGATCGTCGCTTCCGCCACCCGCATCCCGTCCAGCAGCAGGACACCTCCGCCAGCACCGGCGCCTCCGAGGACGCCGAACACCGACGTGACCTCCTCGCCCAGCCTGTCCTCGCAGGCGCCGCTGAGGTTCGCCGCGACCAGGTCGTCATGCGACGGGATCTCGTACGGCGGTGCACCGGCCAGTTGCCGGCGGGCCGAGGTGTACGACTGTCCGGTCGCCGCGCCGAGCGCACGCGCTGCCTGCTTGTTCTTCCGGTTCTTGGTCATCCTGAGTCCTCACAGCCACGACCCACGCCCGCGGCCGAGGTAGGTGACCGACGGAACCACTGCACGCGATTCGGAGGAACCTTGTCCATCGTTGCCACGTCCCGGCGTAGGCGGAATGCGGCTCGGAGGCGGGCCAGCGTGGACGGCCAACGCCAAGGTACGCCCGACGCCCGCCGAGGGCAACGAAGAACGGCTCCGCACCCCTTCCTCAACTACCGGTTCACAGAGGACTGCTCTATCTAGTCCCGGGCCGGTAGTCGGTTCTCTCGGGTTGAGCCGGTTGTGGCGCTCAGCGCGACGTCCGCTACTCGGCAGATCCGGATGTCCCGCAAGCGGGATTCTCCTGCCCCAGGCTGCCGCTACTACGAGACGCGAGCTCGTACTCGTCGACCGGTGCCAGTGGCACCGCTTACCGGGGACGCGGCGATGCGGTAGTCGCCCGTGGTGAGGGTGGAGGGGCGGGCACTGGCGGCCCGTGCTCCTTCGTACTCCGAGGTTGTTCCGGCCGCCTCGGACTGGTACGCCGCCAGCACCGCCGGTGAAAGGCGCCCGCGGTCACCGACCTCGAGCCCCTGCTCACGAGCCCACTGGCGGATCACGGCCGTGGATGCATCAGATCTCATGCAGCCAGTCTGCCTGAGCGTCCCGCGATGTGCCGCAGGGTTGGACTCGTCGCGCTGCTATTCGCGGCCGCGGCCGCGCTCGACCTGCCCGGCACCCGAGACCAGCTGCTGTACTGCCTCCCCCTGCGCCGGGCTCAAGCCGATCGGCGGCGATCCGGGCTTCTCGATCTGCAAGGCGTCGTAGAGCTCCCGCTGGCCAGTGACCCACGCCCGGAACTCGTCGCGCAGTTGGCGCTCCGGTGCGTCCAGCACGTCAGCGACCTCGGGCCAGGTCGCACCCGCGTTCAACGACGCCAGGATGTCGACCTGCCGGCCGTTGTTCACGTACCGACTGATGGCCTCGCTCACGGCCAGCCGTTCCAGGGCCTGGCCGGTGTCGACAGTCTGACCGTCGAGTCGGACGCGGACGCTGATGTCGAGCAGGTCCAGGTAGCGGGTCGAGAGGTCCCGAAGGCTCATCCAGGCCAGATCCCGAGCCGTTCTCGCATGCTCGTTCATCCCGTGATCCCGATCGGACGCACGGCGCCGATGTAGCCCGGCCGATCGATGGACGCGTAGCGGATGAGGGTCCCCGTCCGGGCCGCTTCGATCATCCGGCCGTCACCGACGTAGAGCCCGAGGTGGTGGATGGTCGCCGGGTCGTTGACGTCGTCGGCGTAGAAGATGAGGTCACCGGGCTGCAGCTGCGCCTTCGGGACGTGCGGGCCGTCCCAGAACTGCTCGCGGCTGGTCCTGCGTAGCTGAACACCGGCCGCGGCATACGCCGCCTGGGTCAGACCCGAGCAGTCGTAGAGCGGCCCTGCCCCGCCCCACTGGTACGGCAAGCCGAGCTTGCTCTGGGCGAAGGTGATCGCGACCTGCGCCGCTCCGGAGGGGGCGGGCAGCGACACCCACTGGGTGTAGGCGGCCGCCTGGGCCAGCACGTCGGCCACGTACCAGTCAGCATGGTTGTAGGCGAAGATCGCGTCGGACAGTCGGGCCGGCTCGCCGGCTCCGTTGGCGCAGAGGTAGTCCGCTGCGGCCGGGACGGCGTCTGCGGCGTCGTACACGTCGGTCGTGCCGTTCGCGTCCCCATCGACGCCGTACGCCGACCAGGTGTCCCCGGCCTTGCCACCGATCCCGAACTGCATCGGTCCGGCGGCTCCCGCGACGTTGCTGCCCGAGCGGACCCCGGGTGCGGTGGACCGTCCGTGATCGCTCTCGATCTTCCCGATGGCGGCCAGGACGGCCCAGGGCAAGCCCGGGCAGCGCGCAGCGCTCCGCTGGTAGAGGGCGAGCAGGTCCGGGGGGATGTCGACGAGCGCGTCCGTGCTCGCCGTGGCCATCGCCGGGGATCCGCCGGCCACCACGGCCATCACCGGCGTGACGGCGAAGATCCCCACGGCGGCCAGCGACAGGGCCGCCTTCACCGCCTGTCCCTGGCGGTCGTGTGCATGCGAGTCACCTCTCGAGAGCCGCGGATGTCCGGCTCCGTGACCGTTCTCGCAGGCGTTGCCGATCCGGTTGCCGCCGCCCGACGGCGCTGGTTGCCGGCCAACGCGCCCGCTCCTGGCAACGGCGGCGGCAATGACAGAACGGAACCTCCCTGCGCCGGCCCACTGCCGGGCGCCACCGCCGCACGGGTGGGGCGAGCGACAGCTCGGGAGGAACCGCATGGCCACACCGGACCCGATCGCCACCCTCGTGGTGGCGGTCTCCGCCGTCCCAGACCCGTCCGGCCTGCCCGGCGGCGCCGCCCTCCAGAAGATGGTCAACGGGCTGGTCTTCCTCGGGCTGATCGGCTGCGTCGCGGCGGTCGTCGCCGGCGGCGCGACGTGGTTCCTCGGGTCGCAGGCCGGCAACTACAACGCGTCTCTCGGCGGGCGCCGCGCTGCGGTGGGGGGCGTCGTCGGCGCCCTGGTCATCGGGGCCGCGGCCGCGATCGTCAACTTCTTCTATGCCGCCGGGGCGACGGTCCGATGAGGTTCCGAGCCGCCGTCACGGCGAGTGCTCTCCTGCTGGCGAGCACCGCCTGCAGCAAAGGCACCACCGCCGAGCCCCTTGCCCCGCGCGCCCCACTGGACGGCCCGACCCGCCTCGAAGCGGAGGTACCGGTCGGCTACCCCCAAAGTCCCGACGGCGCCCGCACTGCCGCCATCCGCTACGTCGCTGTGCTTGGTGGTGCTCTGGGCTTGGACCCCTCTCGACGGGATCTGGCGTTGGCAGCCGTCAGCCGCAACGGCCAGCCGCCACCGGCCATCATGGCGCGCTGGGCGACGCGCCCGAACGTCGAGCGGGCGACCGGCGTGCAGGACGCGCTGCGGTCGGGTTCGCCGGTCGTCGCCGCCGCTGTCCCGGTCATGTCGCGCGTGACGGCGTACGACGATCACGCCGCCACGGTGGCCGTGTGGGTGGCCGCGGTCCTCGGCACGGAACGGCTGGGGAGCCTCGACCAGTCCTGGTCGACCGAGACGGTGACGCTGCAGTGGTCCGGCGACTGGAAGCTGGTGGCGTACGAGAGCGCGCCGGGTCCGATACCGGCGCTGCACCAGCCGGTCACATCGCTGGCCGAGGCCCTGGCCGCGACCCAAGGCATGGCGGGAATCTTCGATGTCGCCCCGTAGGGCCCTGTCCCTCGCCGTCCTCGTGCTGGCGGCCCTGCTCGTGCCGGTGGCTCCTGCCGGCGCTGCACCGGCGGCGCCGCCGCCTCCGGCGGTGAGCCCATGCCAGTTCCTGCCGGTCGTCGTACAGCCCGCCTGCTACGCGCGCGAGGAGGTCGGTGCTGTCCTGGAAGGCGACGGTGGATTCATCGGAAACTCGGTCGGGGCGGTCGCGGATGCTTTCGGCAACAGCGCGATGGAAGCGCTGACCGCCTTCGTCGTCGAAGGGGCGGTGTGGTTCCTGACCGCGATCACGGAGGCGGTGACGAGCTCGACGACGGTCGCGGTCACCTCGACGTGGTTCACCGAGCACTACACCGTGATGACCGGCCTCGCCGCGATGTTCGCCCTGCTGTTCCTGCTGCTCTCCGCGGCGGGCACCGTCTTCCACCAGGATCCGGGGCGGTTGGCACGCGCGGTTGTCGCGGTCGGTATCGCGGGATTGGGAACGGCAGCCGCCACCACCGTCACCCAACTCCTGCTGGTCGTCAGTGACGAGCTCTCTGTGCTGATCGCGGGCACCCTGGTCGGCGACCTGGAGCAGGCCATGACCGGTGCGACGCGTAACTTGTCCGATCTGACGCTGATCACCCCGGTTCCAGCGTTCGCCACCCTGATCGCGGGGATCGTCGCGGCGTTCGCCGCCGTCCTGATCTGGGTGGAGCTGCTGCTGCGCGGCGTGGCCATCTACGCCACGCTGCTGTTCTTCCCCATCGCCCTTGCCGGTCTGGCCTGGGAGCCGAGCCGGCGGTGGGCTCGCCGCCTGGCAGAGCTGCTGACGGCACTGATCTTCGCGAAGTTCGTGATCGTGGCGATCCTGTCGCTGGCCGCAGGAGCCCTGGCAGCCGGCGGTGAGGGATACGCCGGGGTGCTGTCAGGTGCTGCGCTACTGCTCGTCGCGGCCTTCGCGCCCTTCCTGCTTCTCCGGGTCATCGGTGTCTTCGAGGTCGCCGTCGCGGCGGGGGCACTGGAAGGCGCCCGCCAACGCGGGACCCGCCCCGTCACACATGGCGGGCAGACCGCGATGTACGCCGTCCAACGCCACCGCGCCCTGTCCGCCCACCGCGGTGTGACGGTCGCGGCAGCCGCGCCGTGGGCTGCGGCCGGCGCTCTGGCAGCCGGCGGTGCCGCCGCCGGACGCAGTGCAGCCGGCGCAGCCACCGGAACTCTCGCGGCAATCCCGCCGGCCGGCTCTCCCGCCAGCCCGTCTATCAGCAGGGGAGCCTGACCATGACCGCCGCAACCGAAGCCCCACCCAAGGCCGGCGTCTACCGGTTTGGACCACGTGAGACCCGTGGCGTCCTGCTGGGTCTGCGCGCGGGGCAGCTGGCGTTCTTGCTCACCGGCGCGATCGCCGTCGTCGGTGGGCTTGCCGTCGGACCTCTCGGAACGCTCGCCGGAGTCGTCGTGCTCCTGGTGATGGCGACCGCAGCCCTGGTGCCGGTCGCCGGCCGGACGGCGGAGCAGTGGCTGCCGGCGCTCGCCGCTCATCAACTCTCCCGGCTCGCTGACGGCGGCCGTACGTACTGGCGGCCGCGGCGGCGAGCCCCTTCCGGCGCGCCGGTCGCGCTCGGCCTGCCAGGATCGCTCGCCCGCCTCGTCATGATCGAGCCGAAGGTCGACGGCGGCCGGACGGTCGGCGTCATCCGCGACCCGTCCGCGGGCACACTGACCGCTGTTGCAGCGGTGCGGGGTTCGACTTTCGCGCTCGCCGATGCTGCGGACAAGGACCGTCGCGTGGCTGCCTGGGGAGCGCTGCTCGCGGGCGTCGCCCGCGACGGCTCCCCGGTCCGGCGACTGGCCTGGCTGGAGTGCACCCTTCCTGACCCGGGCGACGCCCCCGAGCGGTTCTGGACCGAGGCGGGAGGCAGGGGGAGCGCGACCGCTGCCGCGTCCTACCGCTCGTTGATCGAGGCGGCCAGCCCGGTCACGCAGGCGCACGAGACCCACCTGGTGGTCCAGCTCGACGAGCGCCGCACGCGTCGGTCCTCCCGGCCGATGGCAGGAGACCCCGACGGCGGTACGGCGGCGCTGATGCGGGAGCTGGCCGCCGTCCAGGAGCAGCTCCTGCGAGCCGGCCTCGAACTCGCCGGCTGGCTCCCGCCCCGGGCGCTGGCTGCTGTCGTGCGTACCAGCTACGAGCCGAGCGCCAGCCGTACCCTGGCCCGCCGCACCGACGGTGACGGCGAAGGCGCCGGCGTCGACGTGGCCGCGGCCGGACCGATGGCCACCGAGAACGCGTGGGCGCACTACCGCACCGATGACGCCTGGCATGTGACGTACTGGATCTCGGAGTGGCCGAGGCTGCCGGTGGGCGCCGACTTCCTCGCCCCCCTGCTGTTGACCACCTCCTGCCGCAGGACCGTCGCGGTCGTCGCCGAACCGGTCGACCCGCGTCGTGCCGCTCGCGAGACCCGCGCGGCCCGCACCGCCGAGCTCGCCAACGCCGCGCTGCGCGCGCGGATGGGGCAGGTGACCACCGAGCGGACCCGTACAGAGGCAGCCGACATCGAGGAGCGCGAGGCCGAGCTGGTCGCCGGCCACGCGGCCTACCGGTTCAGCGGCTACATCACCGTGAGCGGCCGCAGCCTGCAGGAGCTCGAGGACGGCTGCGGGCAGGTCGAGCAGGCCGCACACCGGGCGTTCCTGGAGCTCCGGCGGTTGTACGGCCAGCAGGACGAGGCGTTCACCTTCACCCTGCCGCTCGCCCGGGGGCTTCGATGACCACGAGCTCGGAGCCGGCGACCCGCTCCCCCGCCCTGCAGCAGGTGCTGGACGACCTGGAGGCCGAGCGCTACCGACCCGTACCTCCCCCGCCACCACCGACGCCGGAAGAAGTCGACACCATCGCCCGCAGGCTGGCGCTGCTGGTCGGCGAGCCGACGTGAACCTCGCCCGGCCGGCACGGCTCCCGGTGCACCGCGCCACCACGGCCACGCTGCAGGCCGCGTACCCCTTCATGGCCGAGGCCGGACTCGGCAGCCGCGGCACCTACATCGGCCGTGACCTGTTCGGCGGGTCGTTCTGCTTCGACCCCTTCGAGCTCTACGCGGCGGGACAGCTGACCAACCCGAACCTGCTCGTCGTCGGCCAGGTCGGCTCCGGCAAGTCCAGCTTCGTCAAGACGTTCCTGTGGCGCCAGCAGACCTTCGGCCGCGCGGCCTGGGTCGCCGATCCGAAGGGCGAGTACGGCGACCTGGCCGCCGCGTGCGACACGACGCCGCTGCGGCTCGGCCCCGGGCAGCCGACCCGGCTCAACCCGCTCGACACCGGGCCGGCGGACGTCGACGTGCCTCCTGCCGAAGTGGCCGGGCGGCGACTGCGGCTGCTGCTGGCCCTGGCCAGCACCGCGCTGGACCGGCCGCTGGTGCCTGTCGAGCACGCGGCGTTGGACCTCGCCCTGCGGGCGATCACCACGGCGACTGGCCGCGCGCCGATCCTGCCCGACCTCGTCGAGGCCCTGCTCGCCCCCTCGGCCGAGGCGGCCTCCTCCCTGCGCATGGAGGTGGCGGCGCTGACCGAGGCGTCACGCGACGTCGCGCTCGTGATGCGCCGGATGTGCACGGGTGACCTGGCCGGCATGTTCGACGCGCCGACCACGGTGGACCCTCGCGACCTCGCGGGTCCGCTGATGGTGCTCGACCTCGCCGAGGTCTACCAGCACAACCGCGACGCGCTGCCGCTGGTCATGACCTGCGCGACGGCCTGGCTGCAGGCGGCCGTCCACGCGACCGACGCGGCCAGGCGCTACGTCGTCGTCGACGAGGCCTGGGCCCTGCTGTCCTCGCTCGGTACGGCGCGGTGGCTGCAGCAGTCCTACAAGCTGGCGCGGGCGCACGGCGTCGCCAACCTCGCCGTACTGCACCGGCTCTCGGATTTGACGGCTGCCGGACCGGCCGGGTCGGAGCAGGCGCTGCTCGCCCGGGGACTGCTGGCCGACGCCGGCACCCGCGTCGTCTACACCCAGCCGGTCAGTGAGGTCAGCCAGGCGCGCGAGCTGCTCGCGCTGACCAGCACCGAGGCCGAGCTGCTGCCGCACCTGCCGCAGGGCACAGCTCTCTGGAAGGTGGGGGTCCGCTCCTTCGTCGTGGAGCACCGCCGCAGCGCTGCGGAGCTGGCGATGACGGACACCGATGCCCGGATGCTGGCCGACCGATGACCGCCCAACAACGCCCGTGGGGAGCGGAGCCGGCAGAGCCACCGCAGGACATCCCGGCCGAGCAGGCCGTGCTCGGCGCGATCCTGCTCAGCGCCGAAGTCGCGAGCCGGCTGCTGCCCCGGCTGCGGACCGAGCAGTTCCACCGGCCCGCGCACGGCGAGCTGCTCGGCGTCATGCAGCACCTGAACGACCGAGGCGACCCCGTCGACCCACTGACGGTGCACGCCGAGCTGCGTCGCCGCGGTCGGCTCCAGTTCGGCGAGCGCAAGGCCGCCGTCGTACTGCACGACCTACTCGCCGCGACACCGACGGTGGCCAACGCGGGGCACTACGCCTGCATCGTCGCCGAGACCGCCGCTCGCCGCCGGGCCGTCGAGGCAGGGGTGCGGCTCGTCCAGCTCGCCGGCGCCGGCCACGGCGATCTCGACGAGCTGATGTCCGGCGCGGTCCACGAGCTGGCGTGCCTGCGCGCGGCCGTCGAGCGACACCACGCACTGGTCCCCCCGGCCCGCGAGCCGTCGCCCGTCGACCGTCCGCTGCGCGCCGTCGGCCTCTCCGACCGTTGCTGAGCTCGAGGAGTCAGGAATGCGCCCCCACCCACGACCCGGCCGGGCCGGGACGACTGAGGACCTGGTCACCGCCGCCGTGGCGTGCCTGCTGGGAGCAGTGCTGCTGGTCGGCTTGCTGGTGTGGACTGCGGGGCAGCTCGCTGGTCGCCTCACGCACGGACGATGGCCGCAGGTCCCCTTCGCGGAGGCAGGCAGCGTCGCGCTGGCGCTTCCCGGGCACCTGGCCGATCCCGCGTCCAGCTGGCCTGCGTCGGCGCGCGATCAGCTCGCCGGTTCGGTCGCGTTCTACGTCGTCCTGACCGGTCTCGTGCTCGTGCTGCTCGCCGGCCTGATCGGCGCGGCAGTCGTCGTCGCCCGCCTTCGGCGTAGGCCCGATCCTCGCGCCGAGCGCGATCGATCATCAGCCTGGGCGACGCGGCGGCAGGTCCCGCATCTCGTCGTCCGTCGTAGCGAGCGCGGCCGGATCCTGCTCGGCCGCCTGGGCCGGCGCGGCCCCCTGATCGCCGCCGAGGCACGTCGTTCGGTCCTGGTCGTCGCGCCGACGCAGGCCGGCAAGACCAGCCGGCTCGTCGTACCCGGTGTGCTGCGCTGGGACGGGCCGCTGGTCGTGACCTCGGTGAAGAGCGACGTGCTGCGACTGACCTACGACGAGCGACTCCGCCGCGGTCGGGTGCACGTCTTCGACCCGACCGGACAGACCGGCTACCCGACAGCCAAGTGGAGCCCGCTGCTGGCCTGCACCGACTACCCGGCCGCCGAGCAGGTCGCCTCCTGGCTCGTCGAGGCCGCCGGGGACGCGCGGGCCGGCGACAACGCGCGATTCTGGGAGAGCCTGGGCGCCAAACTCCTCGGCCCGCTGCTGTTCGCCGCTGCGCATGCCGGTGGCGGCGTACGACAGGTGTCATCGTGGGTCGACCGGCGCGAGACGAAGCAGGTGACCGAGCTCCTCGGCTACCTGGCCGACGTCGATGCCCTCGACGCGTGGGCGGCCACCTGCGCCCGCGAGGAGCGGCAACGCGACTCCGTCTACGCGACCGCCGAGTCGATCCTCAAGGCGTTCGCCAGCCCGTCCGCCCGCGGCGCCACCGACGTCGTCGGGGCAGACCACCTCGCCGGCCGGGTGATCGACGTACGCCGGCTCGTCACCGAGAGCGAGACGCTCTACCTCGTCGCCCCGGCGCACGCGCAGGCCCGGTTGCGGCCGCTGTTCGAAGCCTTGGTGCAGGCGGTGCTCCGGGCGGCCCAGGACCTGTACGCCTCGACCGGTCAGCCTCTCGACCCAGCGCTGCTGCTCATGCTCGACGAGGCCGCGAACATCGCCCCGCTGCGGGAGCTGGCGACCTACGCCTCGACGGGCGCTGGTCAGGGCATCCAGATCTGCTCGGTCTGGCAGGACCTCGCGCAGATCCAGGCGATCTACGGTCGGAACGCGGCCACGGTGGTCAACAACCACACCGCCCGAGTCTTCCTCCCTGGCTCGGCCGACCTCGCCACCCTCGACCAGACCTCCCGGATGATCGGCGAGTTCGAGCGCGAACGGACCTCGGTGAGCATCGGCGGCGACGGACACCGCAGCATCAGCACCTCCTCGTCGCAGATGAAGGTCGCCCCGGTCGAGTACTTGCGGCAGCTGCCCACCGGCAGCGCTGTCGTGCTGTACGGCCGGGAGCCGGCGCTGCGGCTGCACACCACCGCCTGGTTCGACGACCCGGCGCTGCGGCGCCTCGTCGTGCCGGACGCGGTTCGACCTGTGGACACGGTTGGGGCGGCAGCTGCTTGTCCACAGGCTGGCGGCGCCCCTGTTGTGGCGGCGGCCGAAAGTGCTCCTACTGAGGGTGACCTGCCCAGCGCGCCGATCGGCGCCCGGTTACCCCAGGAGCCTGACATGTGCGACCACGAACGCTCATTGCTCTCTGTCGTGCCGACCGGCCCGTCGCTGCTCGACCGGCTGGCGGAGGTGCCCGGGACTGATCGCTACCTCGACGTCACGTCCGGCCGCGGGTACACGATCCACCACGCCGTCGACGGAACGCCGATCCCGGTGCCGCTGGAGATGACCGAAGCCGAGCGCGAGCAGATCGACCGGCGAAGCGACGCGTACCAGGCCGAGCTGCTGCTTCTCGCGGACAAGCCACCGGACGACGCGCCATGAGCGGCGGTGCCGAGTCGGCGGTGCTCGATCCGGCGGGCATCGTCGCCGCGCTGGAACGCCATCAGGTCCGCTACGTCATCATCGGCGGAGTCGCGGCACAGCTGCACGGATCCCCCGCACCGACGCGTGGCCTCGACCTCACGCCGGAGCGGTCGGCGCCGAACCTTGCACGGCTGGCCGCGGCGCTGGCGTCGGTCGAGGCGCAGGAGTGGGTCCCCGGCTTCGGCTACCCGCTCCAGCTGCCGATGGACCGACGTCGCCTGGCCGGTGATCGCGTCCTGCTGAGCCAGACGCGGTACGGACGGGTTGACGTCGTGCCGGCGCCCCACGGAGTGCCGGACGGGTATGACGAACTGGATCCACGGGCGCGAAGGGTATCCGCCTACGGCAGGGAGCTTCCCGTCGCGTGCCTCGACGACCTGGTGCGCTCACACGGGGCTGCGAGTCGCGCCAAGGACAAGCTGGCCCTCGCTCGGCTGATCGACCTCAGGTTGGGCAGCCAGGAGCGAAGTCTGCCGCCACACCTGCTGCGCCCGGCTGCCTCGCTGGAGCCGCCGGCACCTCCGACGCTTCACGACGCTTTGGCTGCTTCTGAACGTCTCGCGGCTGTGTTCGACGACATCCGCCCTCAGCTGGCCTACGTGCGGCGGGAGCTGTACCGAGCTGTAGACAGCGTCATGTACGGCGACGCGGCCAGCACTCGTGACGCCATCGATCGGGCACACCACGCGGCGAGCAACGCCCAGGCCGATGTCCGGCGCTTGCGGGGTGATTTCCTGAAGCGGCCAGGCGAGATCACGCTCACGGCAGTAGCGCGGAACGACGACCCAGGCTCAATCCTTACCAACCAGGCGGATCAGGAACTTCGGGCTGCGCTGCGACTTCTCACCTCGACTGCGACGCAGCCACAGGGACCGCACCAGGACGAAGCCCGCGACCGCCTCATCGAGGCTCGGGTGCACGTAGCGACGGCGGACAACCACCTCGATCTGCTGCAGATCCAGCTCGAACATCTCGCTCGGGGGTGGGAACGCGATGCTCGCAGAGGCCAAGAGCGATCGGGCAGGGAGTGAGAATCACGCCGCGACTTGGCTGAGGCGAACGGGTCCTGATTGTCGGTCTGACCCGCTAGCGTCCGGTTGGACAAGCGCGCAAGGCTGGGTGAGCTGGGAAGCAGGGCTGTGGATAACGTCGTCGAGGGGTCCTGGCTGGAGGACGCGCTCATCCACCGCACGACCCTCCCGGCACCAACGGAGGCAAACAGACGACAGCGTCTCTCCGTGCCGATGGCGTCCCTGAGGACGGAACGTGATCGGCTCGCCCGAGGCGGGCGTAGTCATGAGCCATCGGAGCTGCTCCCGGCGTTCGTCACGGTCACGACTGAAGTCCACGGCTCGGGCGAAGCCAGCACTTGCTGAGATGGTCACGGGCAGCACGGACAACGAGTCGACGTCAACGACGTCCATGACCACCTCTGAACCGATTCGGGCGCACAGGGGGACGATCGCGACGACCCGTTGCCGGACTGCTTGCCGCCCTGGGCTGTGCTGGGACCGGGTGCCCGCTGACGCCGCGCCCGGCCGTGAACCTGGTTGGTGGTGGCCGCACGGCCTTGGCTTCGCCACCGACCCCGTACTGGGCGGTGGCGATCCAGCCGCGTGCCGACTCGCGGCAACAGGCGCGGCAACTGACGACGGCGGGAGGGCCGAGCTGCGTGCAGCAGGCCTAGTGCCGCATCAGGCAACCTTCGCCCTCTTGATCGTTTCGGCCTTTGTGACC
>JBBDWV010000047.1 GCA_040902655.1 Mycobacteriales bacterium | reverse complement strand
ATCATTAATCCGTGTCGACCCTCCACGACGCCCTACTCGCGGATCTGGGTCTGACCCTCTCGCAGAGGACGTCGCATGACCTTCGACGAGACCGCCCGCCGCCCCAACCGCATGTCCGAGCCGGCCGGCGCGGCAGGGTCGGCGCAAAGCCAGCGCGGCGCCACCCTGTCGCCCACCGACAGAATCGTCCGGCAGGTCCTCGCGGTCGACGCGTGGATCGCGGCGCGGCGCGACCTGGAGCGGCAGCTGCGCGCGCCGGGGCGCTCCCGCGACGAGCGGATGGACGTCGAGCGGCAAGTCGAAGCGCTGCGCCGCACCCACGACGCGATCAAGGGCTGCTGCGCGCGCGGCCTGGACGCCGAGATCGAGCCGTTTCACCAGCCCGGTCCGACGGCCGTCGTCGCGCACCGCCACCCCTGGTTCGCCGAGAAGCTCTCCCTGAACCTCGGCGTGCTTGGCGTTGCGGTCCTGGCGTGCACCGACAACGGACCGGAGGCCCTCGGCGCGGTGCTCGCGGAGCAGCCTGACGTCCTGCTCGCCGGGGACCGCCTCGCGATGATGACGGGCATGGACTTCCTGGCCGAGTGCCGCGTGTACGCCCCGGAGACGCTCCTGGCGGTGCAGGCGTCGGACGAGCAGCAGGCCGACGCTCACCGTGCCCTCTCCGACACCGTCTTCCTGCGCCACGTTCCGCCCGCGGCCGTCGCCGAGGCACTCGTCGCCCTGCTACAGATTGCGGCCGCCGCCCCCATCGACGCATAGCTCCAGCGACGACAGAAACCGAGGCACGGCAAGAGCGCTGCCATGGCCAGGACGCGCTGTTGTCGAGGGCGGTCCCGCGGCGACTCGCGCGCCCAGGAGCGCGGGGCTCAACGTCGTGGCGATGCCGGCGGCGGCCATGTGCGATCGCCGAGCCGCCCGGTCAGCACCTGCCGCGCTTGGTCTGACGTGAGGGGAGAGTTGCCAGGTAGCGTCGACGGGGTCTTGTCACCGCGGCCGGACGGAGGGGAAGGCGCACATGGTGCACGGGATCGTGGTCGGGGTCAGCGAGTCAGCTGCCGGAGCGGCGGCTCTCGACTGGGGTCTGCGTCAGGCCGCCTGCCGCAGGGTGCCGCTGGTAGCGGTGCGTGCGTGGGACATCGCGGCGTACGGCCCGTACTACTCCGTTGGGTCAGCGTTGCGGAGCACGTCACCAGACTTCGAGCTCACCGAGTTGCAGATCGCACAGAAGGCGGTCGTCGATGCGGTGCAGCGGGTCCCCGAGGCGGCCGATGTCGACGCGAAGGGCGTAGCCACGCGTGGCCGACCGCCTGAGGTGCTGGTCGCCGCAGCGAAGGACTCGGACCTGCTCGTCCTCGGCACCCGTGGCGTCGGGGCGCTGTCCAGGGTGGTGCACCTAGGGTCGGTCACCTCGTCTGTCCTGCACCACGCACATGGGCCTGTCGCGGTCATACCGGAGGCGACACCTGCGACACCCGGATCGCCTCAGCGGGTGGCTGTTGGCGTCGACGGGTCGGCAGCGTCACTGCGGGCACTCACCTGGGCGGTCTCTCACGCCCGGTTCACCGGAGCGACTCTCGTGCCACTGTCCGTCGTCGGCAGCCGCGACGACGAGACGGGGACGGCGTCGCTGCACGCCGCTGCCAAGGCTGCCGGGTCCGGGGACCTGATCGTCGAGCCGCAGGTACGTCACGGCAACGTGTCGCAGGAGCTGCTCGCCGCTGCGGCCGAGGCGGACCTGCTGGTCATCGGCTCCCGCGGAAGAGGTGGCTTCGCCTCGCTGCTGCTCGGCTCGACGAGCAGCCAGGTCGCCGGCCACTCCACCCGGCCGGTCGTGGTGGTCCGCCCGGACTAGCGGCGGCCTGCCCCCGACTCGAGCCCTCGGCGACGTGTCAAGAGCCACATCACGCAGCGACCGGAACACCCTTACGTGACAGTAGGTTGCACTCAGTAGCCACACGCCGGGCGAGCCGCCCCAGCGGCCACCTCCCCCATCTTGTCCTGCAAGCCCCTGCATTGCAGTTGGTGACGCCCGCGCGTAGTCGCGGATCCGCCAGCTGCTGCCCCGCACCAGAAGGCAGCCACTTGACCCCCCGCACCGTCAGCACCGTTGCCCGACCGTCGCGTCGCGAGCGTTTCCACGACGCCTGGCTTGCCCGCCCGGTCCCGAACCTGCTGTCCGGCCTGGTCGTCGCGCTGGCGCTCATCCCCGAAGCCATCGCGTTCTCCATCATCGCCGGTGTCGACCCGAAGGTCGGGCTGTACGCCTCCTTCAGCATCAGCATGATCATCGCGTTCGCCGGCGGCCGCCGAGCGATGATCTCAGCCGCGACGGGTGCGATGGCGCTGGTGATGGTGCCGCTGGTCCGCGACCACGGCGTGGAGTACTTGTTCGTCGCGACGATCCTCACCGGCGCCTTCCAGGTGGTACTCGGGCTGCTCGGCGTCGGCCGGCTGATGCGGTTCATCCCGCGCACGGTCATGGTTGGCTTCGTCAACGCCTTGGCGATTCTGATCTTCCTGGCGCAGATGCCGTACTTCCTCGGCGGCGGCACTGCCGTCTACGCGCTGGTCGCCGTTGGCCTGCTCGTGATGTACGCCCTCCCCCGGCTCACCACGGCGATCCCGGCGCCGCTGGTCGCGATCGTCGCCCTCACCGGCGCAGCCGCCTACTTCAAGCTCGACGTGCCCAGCGTCGGCGACCTCGGCGAGCTCCCCACCGCGCTGCCCTGGGTCGCCCTTCCGCAGGTGCCGCTCGCGATCGAGACGCTGCAGATCGTGGCGCCGTACGTCGTGGCGCTCGCGTTCATCGGGCTGCTCGAGTCGCTGCTGACCGCGCAGATCCTGGACGACATGACCGACACCGGGTCGGACAAGAACAAGGAGTGCCGCGGCCAGGGCGTCGCCAACGTCACGACCGGCTTCCTCGGCGGCATGGCCGGCTGCGCGATGATCGGCCAGTCGATGATCAACATCAAGTCGGGTGGTCGCACCCGACTGTCGACGTTCTCGGCCGGCTTCTTCCTCCTCGTACTCATCCTGGTCTTCGGTGACCTCATCGGCATCATCCCGATGGCCGCTCTCGTCGCGGTGATGTTCGTTGTGGCCGTTGCCACGTTCGACTGGACGAGTCTGCACCTACGCAGCCTGCGCCGTACGCCCAAGAGCGAGACCGCGGTGATGGTCGTCACCGTCGCGATCGTCATCTACACCCACAACCTGGCCTACGGCGTCGTGGCCGGCGTGCTGCTCGCCGCGATCTTCTTCGCCCGCAAGGTCGCGCACCTGGCCGAGGTGACCAGCGGGCTGGAGCCCGATGGCGGGCAGCGCGTCTACGCGGTTACCGGTGAGCTGTTCTTCGCCTCCACCAACGAGCTCGTTCACTCCTTCGACTACGCCGACCCGACGCCGAGGGTGGTCATCGACCTCACCAACGCGCACGTCTGGGACGGTTCCGCTGTCGCGACGTTGGACGCGGTGGTGGCGAAGTTCGCTGCTCGTGGAGTCACCGCCGAGCTGGTCGGGTTGAACGACCAGAGCCAGGCGCTGCACACCCGGCTCACCGGCCAGCACACCGGCTCGCACTGATCAGCGTTGCGCGAGCTTGACGCGGTACATCGCACGATCGGCCTGACGAAGCAGGTCCGAGGCGTCGCTGCCGAGCTCAGCCACGGCGACGCCCAGGCTGGCCGCGACCTTCAGCACCCCCTCAGAGGTCTGCACGGGATCGCGAAGCGCCTTGCGAATGCGCGCGGCGAGCTCAGTGGGTTCCACCGCGGCAGTGACCCGCGTCAGGATGACGAACTCGTCCCCACCCAGCCGGGCAACGGTGTCGTTGTCGCGGACGCAGGAACGCAGTCGCCGAGCCACGGCGGCGAGCACCTCATCGCCGACGGCATGGCCGTAGCTGTCGTTGATCGGCTTGAAGCCGTCGAGGTCCGCGACGAGCAGTGCGACCCGGCCCTGCTCGGGCGCTTCGAGCGCACGGGTGAGCTGCTCCTCCAGCTCGTACCGGTTCGCCAGCCCGGTGAGGGCATCGAACCTGGCCTGGCGGCGCAGGACCGCAGCGGCTCGGTCGCCCTCGGTCTCCACCTCGACCCGCCTATCGAGTCCCGAAGCAGCAGGTGCGTGATCGGGCCTCCTTCGTCGTCGGCGGTCCACTCGAGGGTCTCGACCGGGATGCGGACCGTCCCGCACACCACCCACCGGCGCTCGGGGAACAGGCCGGTGCTGTCTCGGCCTGTCAGCGCGAGCACCGAGGCCAGTGCGAAAACCGACAACGTCAGCCGGCTGGGCGCCCAGCAGCTTCGTGCTCGCCGCGTTCCAGCGCACAATGCGACCGGCCGCGTCCGTCGAGATGACGGCCTCGGGACAGCCATCCAACGGCGATGCTGCTCCCACTGAGGTCGATCCGGCCCGGCCGGGCGGTAGCGCTTCGGGCCGCCCCTGCGGAGCCGGATCACATGAAGATGCCGGCACCGGCCGCACCTGGACGGCCGCGCGATGTCGTCTTCACGGCTTCAGCCTTCTTACGCCTCGACGGGCAGATCGGGAAGATCGGGCCAGAGCTCACGAAGCCCGCCGTACCGCTTCTCCGGCAGAAGCGACGACAGCGCGAGAAGGACCTCGGTAGACGCGTGCTCCTCCTTGGCGATCTCGACAAGCTCAGCGCGAGTCTTGGCCACGCCGGTGAAGCGGTGCCCTATGGCGTCGACGATCTCCATCCGGCTGGTCTTGAACACGTACGTGTCATGGGTCATGTGGCTCTCCGTCAGGTCGAGAACGTGCGGCGTGTGATCAGGCGTTCAGGTACTCAGGGCGTGCGTGTGGGTCAGTCCGTTCCGGCGATGAGGGGTTCGAGTTTCAGGTCGGGGTGGTCGCGTTCCAGTCGTTGCAGCCGCCACTTGCCGGCGACCAGCGCGAGCAGCGCGCCGTCGTTGGCGCGGGTGAGGACCTCGACGCCGCTCTCGCGGTTCAGGACAGGTTCGGAGGCTGCGTCGGTCAGCCGCGCGAGGCTGTACTCGAGCGGCGAGAGCTCGACCGGCGCGGAGAACTCACTCGCCATCCGGTGCGCGGCAACCTCGAACTGCATCGGACCGACGGCAGCGAGCACCGGTGCCTGGTCGCCGCGGCGGTCGGAGCGCAGGACCTGCACGACGCCTTCCTGCTCGAGCTGCTCGATGCCGCGCCGGAACTGCTTGTACCGACCGCTGTCGAGTGCGCGGCAGACGGCGAAGTGCTCCGGGGCGAAGCTGGGGATCGCGGGGAAGACGACCGGCTCGCCGGCGTACAGGCTGTCGCCGACCCGCAGCGCTGCGGCGTTGACCAGACCGATGACGTCGCCCGGGTAGGCGACGTCCAGCGTGTGGCGCTCCCGGCCGAAGACCTGTTGGGCGTACTTGGTCGCGAACGGCCGGCCGGACGCCGCGTGGGTGACGACCATCCCTCGTTCGAAGACACCCGAGCAGACGCGTGCGTACGCCAGTCGGTCGCGGTGCTGCGCATCCATTCCGGCCTGGATCTTGAACACGAAGGCGCTGAACGGCGCCTCGGCCGGTCGCGGCCGCTCATGCTCGTCGTCCCGTTCGGCAGCGCTGGGTGCGATGCGCACCAGCTCGTCGAGCAGCCGTCCCACACCGAAGTTCAGCACCGCCGCGGCGAACAGCACTGGTGTCGTGTCACCTGAGAGGAAGCTGCCGGCGTCGAAGTCGGCGCTGGTCGCGGACAGCAGCTCGCTCTCCTCGACCGCGGTGGTCCAGTCGTCGCCGTAGCGGGCGAGGGCCTGGGCGGGGCTCAGGTGCTCCTCGGGGGCGATCGTCGCACCACCGGCAGTGCGTGTGTAGGAGGTCATGGTGCCGTCGCGGCGGTCCAGGACGCCGTGGAAGTCCCCGGCGATCCCGACCGGCCAGGTCAGCGGCGTCGGGGAGATGCCGATGCGCTCGCTGATCTCGTCCATCAGCTCCAGTGCCGCGCGCCCCGGACGGTCCCACTTGTTCACCACGGTGATGATCGGAATGCGGCGGAAGCGACAGACCTGGAACAGCTTCAGCGTCTGCGGCTCCAGGCCCTTGGCCGCATCCAGGAGCATGACGGCGCAGTCGACCGCCGCCAGGACCCGGTAGGTGTCCTCGCTGAAGTCGGCGTGTCCCGGGGTGTCCAGCAGGTTGATGATGCAGTCGCCGTAGGAGAACTGCAGCGCCGCCGAGGTGATGGAGATGCCGCGGGCCTTCTCCATCTCCATCCAGTCCGAGACGGTGCTCTTGCGCCCGGCCTTGCCGTGGATGTGCCCGGCTTCGCCGATGACGTGCGCATGCAGCGCGAGCGCCTCCGTCAGGGTGGACTTGCCGGCGTCGGGGTGGCTGATCACGGCGAAGGTCCGGCGCCGGGCGGCCTGCGCCCTCACCTCGGCGGCAGCCGCTGCCGAGGCGGCAACGTCGGAGGCTGCCGTCACCGGCGGACGCGCCCCACGGTCGTTGCCACAAGTTGCCCCCAACGGTCCGCCGGCAGCGGGTGCGGTGACTCCGCGCGTTCGTCGCAGGCGCCGGCGCTGCCACGGCCTGGTTCTGACATCGGCTCCTCCTCCGGCCTGCTCGAACAACATACCCTGACGTTACGGTAGGTTCATCCGACAGCGCCGAGGAGGTGTGGCATTCCGACGATCCGTTTCGTCACGTCCGACGGCGTTCGCACGATCGATGCTGATCGGGTCGTCTCGGACTCGCAGGTGTTCGTCGCCGAGCGTCGTGAGAACGGCAGCTGGCTGCGTGTGCTGACGCTTCCGCGGGCATCGGTGCGTTCCGTCGATCGCCGCCTGCCCGCTCCCGCGGTTGATGCCTGGGTGGCCGAGGACGTGCGCACATCAGCGGGGTTGTCCAGCCCGCACGCGGCGGTCGACGAGGAGTTCCCTGCCAAGCCGCGGCGCCGAAGCCGCATGCGGCTGCCGCGGACGAAGAGACTTGAAGGCAGATCATGAGAGTTCTCGTAGCGGGCGCGCCCGGCGCGGGCAAGGGCACCCAGGCGGCCCGGCTGGCGTACGAACTGGGTGTCCCACACATCGCCAGCGGCGACCTGGTGCGGGAGAGCATGGCGTCAGGAACGGCGGCCGGCGTTGCTGTCCGCAAAGCGGTCGCCCGGGGCGACCTGGTGCCGGATGACGTGATCGTCGACATCCTGCGATCGACTCTCTTGCTG
The DNA here is from genome assembly GCA_040902655.1 of Mycobacteriales bacterium. Lineage (NCBI taxonomy): Bacteria > Bacillati > Actinomycetota > Actinomycetes > Mycobacteriales > Mycobacteriales bacterium. The sequence goes on along the minus strand of JBBDWV010000047.1, from coordinate 9,685 downwards.
GCCGCCTCCCGAGGCGGATACGTGCTCGACGGGTTCCCGCGCACCCTCAAGCAGGTCGAGGCGATGCAAGGGATGCTCGAGACGAACGGGCTCCTCGTCGAGCTCGTCGTCCAACTCCACGTGCCTGAGGCGGCTCTCACCCAGCGGCTGCTCGCCCGTGGTCGCGAGGATGACAGCGCCACCGTGATCGAGCATCGCCTGGCGGTGTACCGTTCGCAGACGGTCCCCATGCTCGACGCGTATGCGCGCGCAGAAGGCCGTCCTCATCGACGGGACCGGCCCCGTGGACGTCGTGAGCGCCGCGATCATCAGGAACATGCAGGAACGGCTCCTGCGCCGGCGGCTGGCGTCGTGAGGTCGTCCGTACAGGCCGGTCGGGATCGTCGGGCCGACTCGGCCGCATCGGTAACCTCGGGCCGCATGGCCGCGGCGTTCGGAAGGAGCCCACTGTGAGCGAGTCCGGGCACGTGCAGATCGGCGACGTCGCCGAGCGCACCGGGCTGAGCCTTCGCACGATCCGCTGGTACGAAGAGGTCGGTCTGGTCCCGCCGTCGGCCCGCACCAGTGGTGGCTTCAGGCTGTACACCGATGCCGACATCGAGCGTCTCGAGCTGGTCAAGCGGATGAAGCCGCTCGACTTCACGCTCGAGGAGATGCGCGACCTGCTGCTCACCGTCGACCAGCTCGATGATCCGACCACGCGTGCGGCGGAGCGCTCGGCGCTGCGGGAGCGACTGGTGATGTACCGGGAGCTGGCCGATCAGCGCGTCGAGGCGCTCCGGAGCCAGCTCGCCAGCGCCGAGCTGTTCGCACAGAGCCTGGCCGAACGCGGCAGCGCCCGTGGAGGTGCCCGCCGTCGCATCCAGTGAAGGCGATTCCCGCAGTGGATGAGCAGGAGCGAAGATGACGATGTTCCGCATTCGGGCCGTCGACGGCTCGACCCGCTCGGTGACGGCCGGGCGGCTGCTGGTTGCGGACGCCGAGGTGCGCTTCCAGTCTCCAGCGACCTCAGGGTGGGTCACCGTCGACAGTGCTCCACTGGCGGAGGTCCTGACGATCGAACGGCGGTTCAACGAGCCGGACGGCCGCATCCGCTGGGTCGACGAGCCGGAGGCCAACGACGCAGCCGCCGCGATGCGTGCCGAGACCGTGGAGGCGCGGCCGGAGCCGATCATCCCGGAGATCACGCCTCCCCGTCCCACGAGCTCGCAGGTGGCGGCGAGTGCTCCGCCGCCGCCTGCGGTCAGCGCCCGCGACGTGTACTGCCCTGCGTGCGGCGAGGCGGACGAGCTCACCGGCCGTCGCGACGGCGGCGCGATCCTGCTGACCTGTCACACGTGCGGCTACGACGGGCCGCGTCGTGCCAAGCGACGATGCCCCACCTGCGGAGCTGAGGACCTGGTCGAGCGACCGAAGGCCCTGGTGGAGCGCTCGCGGGGGACCCAGCTCAGTGTCGTCGGCTACGGCACCATCGTGCTCTGTCGCGTCTGCGACGCAGGTGACCTCGCAGCCGCGCTCGCACATGGCGGCGCCGTGCTGCCCAAGGAGCTCCCGACGGTCGATCCGCAGACGCTGCGCGAGATGGGCGGCGGATCCGCCGCCGCTGCTCAGCCGAGGCAGTGAGCGGAGCACACGGCCGCCGCCCTGTCGTCGCGGTCGCCAATCGCCTGCCGGTGCAGGCAGGGCACGCCGGGTGAGAGCTCTCGCCGGGTGGTCTGGTCACGGCGCTGCGTCCGGTGATGAGCGCCCGGTCCGGCGCGTGGGTCGGCTGGGACGGTGGCACGAAGGGCACGCCGTCGCGACTGCCGGAGCTGTCGATCGAACTGGCGCCGGTCACGCTGACGGCGGCTCAGGTGCGGGATTACTACCACGGCTTCGCCAACCGAACGCTGTGGCCGTTGCTGCACAACGCGATCGAGAAGCCGGTGTTCGACCGTGGATGGTGGGCGGCCTACAAGGGGGTAAACGAGCGCTTCGCCGACGGTGCGGCCGCGGCGCTGGACCGCAACGACGACGCGCTGCTGTGGGTGCACGACTATCACCTGCTGCTCGTGCCGGAGCTGGTGCGGCGGCGACGGCCGCAGCAGCGCAGTGGGCTGTTCCTGCACACCCCGTGGCCCTCGCCGGACGTGTTCGCCCGCGTGCCGTGGCGCAAGGAGCTGCTGCTGGGTCCGCTGGGCGCGGACGTCGTCAGCTTCTACACCGACCGGTACCGCAAGAACTTCGTCCGTGCATGTGGTCGGCTCCTCGGCGCGGACGGAGTGAAGGTCCGGGGTGGCGACCTGCGCCTTCCTGACGGTCGGGAGGTGCGCACCACGGCCTCGCCGATCTCTATCGACGTCGCCCAGTTCGCCTCGCTCGCGACGTCAGACAGGGTCGGTGACGACATCGCGTTGCTGCGCGAGCAATTTTCCGGTCGCAAGGTGCTGCTCGGGGTGGACCGGCTCGACTACACCAAGGGGATCCTGGAGCGGCTACTGGCCTTCGAGTCACTCCTCGAGAGGCGGCCCGACCTGCGCGACCAGCTCGTGTTCGTGCAGGTCGCCGTACCCAGCCGTGACGACGTCCGGGAGTACCGCCAGCTGCGCAGCCAGGTCGAGCAGATCACCGGCCGCATCAACGGGCGCTTCACCAGCCCGGGCAAGGACGTTCCCGTTCACTACCTCTACCGGTCGCTGCCACCGCCGTCACTGACGGCCTACTACGCCGCCGCCGACGTCATGCTCGTGACGCCGCTGGTCGACGGGATGAACCTCGTCGCCAAGGAGTACGTCGCTGTCCAGTCCGCTCGAGGCTGCTCCGGCCTGCTCCTGCTCAGCGAGTTCACCGGAGCGGCCGTCGAGCTCAAAGACGCCATCCTGTGCAACCCCTTCGATGTGGACGGGCTGTCGTCGCTGATAGAGCACGCGCTGACCATCCCCGAGACTGCGCGTCGCCGCGCGATGACGGCGCTCGCCCGTCGCGTGACCACGCACGACGTCCATCGCTGGGTCGAGGTGCAGCTCGGCGACATCAGTGCCCCGGTGGGACAGTGACACCGCCGACGGTCACATCCGGGACGGCCGGTGGCCGGACGACAAGAGCGGCTCCGGCTACCAGCAGCGGGAGCAGCGCACAGCAGGCCAACACGGGCCGGTAGCTGCGGGTCGCCTCCCGCACGACCGCGAAGAGCACCGGCCCGAAGGCTGTCGAACCGACGGAGAACGCAGCCACCAGTCCGCGCACCGAGCCCAGGTGCGCGGTCCCGAACACCCTCGGCACCGTCGCGGCCTCCAGCGTGCGGACGCTGCCGCCGGCTGCGCCCATGGTCAGCCCAAAGCCGATGGCGGACGCGCCGGGCTGCACGACCGTTCCCCACGCCAGGCCGGCGGCGAGCAGGAGCATGCAGCCCGACAGCGCGAGCGAGGGCGGCACCCGATCTACCAGGGTGCCAACGGCGAAGGTGGCCAGCAACGCCGCGGCAGTCTGCGGCAGGAAGTTCGCCGCCGCCTCCGTCATCGACAGTCCCCCCTCACCGAGCAGGCTGATCTGGTGGAAGGCGACCGCGGTCGCGAGCATCCCGCTCACCGACACAGCCGCGGTGACCAGCCAGAACCAGCCGGTACGCACCGCCTGGGCACGCGTCATCTGGACAGCCCCGGTTCGGGACGGCCCGCCTACGGGCCCCCCGTCCGGGCGCTGCCCGAGCTGCTCGGGGCTGTCCTTCATCACCAGCAGGGCCAAGGGGATGACGGTCAGCCAGACCAGCAGGCCTTCGCCCGCCCACACCGCACGCCACCCGTACGCCGACACGAGACGCTCCAACAGGACCGGCGCGAGGCTGATGCCGGCAGCTCCCACAGCCGACACGGTCCCCACCGCTACACCCCGACGGCGGGTGAACCAGAGAGCGGTAGCTGTGGTCGCCGTCAGCCCGAGTGCACCCTGCCCGGCCATGCGGATGCCCACAAAGCCCGCCGTCACCCCGACGATGCCGGTCACCGTCGACAGACCGATGAGGAACGCCCCGAACACCACTCCGACCACCGCCATCGTCCGACGGACGCCGTGACGGTCCAGCGCGCGACCCACCAACGGCATGGCCAAGGCGCCGGTCAGCGTCCCCACCAGGTAGGCCGTCGACAGGGCCGTGCGGGACAGGTTGAGCTCCGCGAGCATCGGCTCGATGAACGCCGACACCGCCGCGGTCTGTCCCGGCGCCGTCAGCACGACGGCCGCGCTGGACGCGGCGACGATCCGCCAGCCGTAGAAGCCGTCCGGCGAGCGGGCGCCCGAGCGGAGCTCGGCTCCCTCGACGGCAATGCCCGCTACCTCGGGAGCCGCTCCTTCCGGAGCCGACGCTCCGGAAGGGTCCGCCGCCGCCGTCACTGTCGCGATCCTACGGCCGCCCCAGCGAGCTGCGGAGCATGACCCTTCCAGTCGCGGCGTCCGGGTCATCTCGACATGGCCGACTTCCGGTCGTCTGCGGCGGCAGGTAGGCCGATTAGATGTCTGTCTAATTCGTGGCATGATGAACAGGTGCCCAAGACGCTGCCCGCGCTCGACGTTCGAGAGCCGGTATGCGGGGCGACCCTGAGCTCCGGCCCGCTCGGCGAATCAGAAGCGCTGGGTATCGCCCTTCGCCTGAAGGCCTTGGCCGATCCCGTACGCGTGCGAATGATGTCGATGCTGCTGGCGCAGTCCGCGACGGGCGTGTGCACGTGTGACCTGGCGCCGGCGCTGGGCCTGTCGGAGGCGACTGTCAGCCACCACCTCAAGCAGCTCCGGGATGCGGGGCTGGCCGAGGGGATTCGGCAGGGTCCGAACGTCTTCTACCGCGCCCGGCTGGACGCGCTCGGCGCGCTGTGCCGCGTGATCGACCCCGCCTGCTGCTGACCCGAGGAGACCTGAACGTGAGCGACTCCGTCGCTGAGAAGCCCCTCGCGGGGACGGACCTCGACACCCCGGTCATGGGCCGGCTGTCCACCCTCGACCGCTTCCTGCCCGTGTGGATCATGGCCGCCATGGCCGCTGGCCTGCTTCTGGGAAGGGTGTTCGGCAGGCTCGACGAGGCTCTGGACACGGTCAAGGTCGCTGACGTCAGTCTGCCGATCGCCATCGGGCTGCTGCTGATGATGTACCCGGTGCTGGCGAAGGTCCGGTACGGCGAGCTCGGAACGGTCACCGGGGACCGCCGGCTGCTCGTCAGCTCGCTGGTGATCAACTGGCTGCTCGCTCCTGCGTTGATGTTCGCCCTGGCGTGGATCTTCCTGCCCGACCTGCCGGAGTACCGCACCGGGCTGATCATCGTGGGGCTCGCGCGGTGCATCGCGATGGTGCTGATCTGGAACGACCTGTCGTGCGGCGACAGGGAGGCCGCCGCGGTCCTGGTCGCGATCAACAGCATCTTCCAGATCTTCGCGTTCGCGGCGCTCGGCTACTTCTACCTGGAGCTGCTGCCCGGCTGGCTCGGGCTGGGCCAGGAGTCCCTCGACGTGAGCGTCTGGACCATCGCCACGTCCGTCCTGGTCTTCCTCGGCATCCCGCTGCTGCTCGGGTTCCTCACCCGTCTGCTGGGCGAGCGCACCGAGGGTCGGGACTGGTACGAGACCCGGCTGCTGCCGAAGATCGGGCCGGTCGACTGTACGGATTGCTGTTCACCATCGTGGTGCTGTTCGCCCTCCAGGGCGACACCATCACCCGCCAGCCGCTCGACGTCGTGCGGATCGCCGTGCCGCTGCTCGTCTACTTCGCCATCACCTTCGCCGGGTCGTTCCTGCTCGGCCACCGACTCGGTCTGGGCTACCCCCGCACCGCCACGCTGTCCTTCACCGCCGCCGGCAACAACTTCGAGCTCGCGATCGCCGTGTCCATCGGCGTGTTCGGCGTGACCAGCGGACAGGCCCTGGCCGTCGTCGTCGGCCCGCTCATCGAGGTTCCCGTCCTCGTCGCGCTGGTCTACGCCGCCCTGTGGGGCCGGCGGCGCTTCTACCCCGAGACAGAGACCGAGACGCTGGGAGCGGTGCGATGACGAACAAGCCTGTGATCCTGTTCGCCTGCGTCCACAACGGCGGGCGGAGCCTGGCCGCGAAGGTCCTGGCCGAGCACCACGGCCAGGGACGGCTCCACGTCCGGTCCGCCGGCAGCGAGCCCGGCAGCGGATTGAACCCGGTCGTCGTGCAGGTACTGGAGGAACGCGGCCTGAGCACCGCAGGCGAGCACCCCCGGCTCCTCACGTACGACGGCGTTCAGGAAGCCGACGTCGTCATCACGATGGGCTGCGGGGAGAGCTGCCCTGTCTTCCCGGGCAATACCTACGAGGACTGGACACTGCAAGACCCCAAGGGCCAGGACCTCAAGACGGTCCGAGGGATCGTCGACGACATCGAGCAGCGCGTGATCGACCTGCTCTTCAGAATCGGCTGAAGCCCGACCGCAAGGCAGCACGCCAGGTCGCGGCTGCTCGCCGTTGACCTCTCGGCGTCCGTACAAGTGCGCGTCCCCATCACCGCAACCCGGCGGATCATCCGGCGTGGTCGAGCGAGCGAATCGTGGCGAACCGCAGCGAACAATGCGCTCTGAGGGCTCAACTCAGCGGCCATGTCCCTGCCACATTGGAGTCAGACACCCGGCCTGACCTGCGAAGACACACGCGGCGTCCGTTCTCGATCCCCAGAATCCGTCTTTCGATCTTGGTCCACCTCCCCGGCTTGGCTGACCGACTCGACGCAAAAGGCCCAGGTCAGAGCACCGGCCCAGGGGAATCCCGGTGGACATCCTGACACGGCTCGGGCGATCAGGTTCCAAGAACGAGTGCCGTGTCACGTGCTCGCCGTGCGGATCTGACCAGTGCAATGGAGCAGCAGCTCTCGCCGCCGAGCTGTCCCGGTGGTCTGCGCGCGTCTCCACTGACGCTGTCCCACACTCCCCTGGCTTTTCGGCACGAGCGGAAGTCGCGGTCCGGAGCGCTCACAGGCGAACCGAGGAGAAGTCCGAGTCTTCAAGGCAGAAGGTCGAGGTACTTCTTGCGGGCAGGCATCGCGTGGATGACCAATTCCTCGCCCGTCTCGAGAATGAGAACGAGCACCACCGTTTACAGGAGCCGGGCGACGGTGTCGAAGCGCAGCCGCAGCTCGCGGTACGGAGGGCCGTCATCGTCAATGGGTTCGATCCACAGCGACTACTGCGCTGCCTGGATGACGTCATTTGGGGAGACGCCGTGCTTGAGCGCGCTCGTGTGAACGCTCACGCAGGCAGGTGGGCCAGCGCGACCCGGATCATCTCGGACCTGCTCATGTCCCTTTTGGCGGCGGCCTCGTCGAGAGCCTCGAGCTCCTCGGCTGTCAGCCGGACGGCCACGACCCGCATCGGTTCAGCGCCACGACCGGGGCGTCCGCGACCCCGAGCCTTGAGGTCGTCGACCCTGTATCCCGCCTCGGCCTCGTCGGCCCATTGCTGGATCTGCTCTTCGCTCACCACGTAAAAATCGTATAACGAAAGTGGCGGCAACGACAGGGCCTGACGGCGACGGCCGGGGCAACGCCGCCCGTCCATCAGCAGCACCCGACTCGGGGCTTGAGCGGGCATCTGCCGACTCCTGGTCGGAAGCCTTGCGCTTGCACCGGGGCGGGTGGGGTCACCCCTACGCGACACATCCGCCCGGTCACCAGGCTCGCGGTGCAGTGATCCACAGCGTCCCGGACCCTGCCCCGGGCGATCAGGATGAGTAGCGCCGGCCGCCGCTAGCGGGAGTTTCCCCCTTGGAGTGATCAAGGTGAGTCGTCTCGGCCGGTCGTGCCCTCGGTTTCTTCTGCCTTGTAGCTGATTCCGGCCGTGTCGGTGATCGATCTGTTGGCGCTTCTGGTGTAAGACCTAAAGTGTGGCGCATGTGGTGGGGAAGAAGATCAGCGGGCAGACGTACTACTACCTGCGTGAGATGGCCCGGGTCGACGGCAAGCCCAAGGTCGTGTCGCAGACCTATCTGGGAAAGGCCGAGGACATCGCGGCGGCGGTCGCCGGGTCGGGTCCGGTCGGCATCGAGCCGGCCCGTAGCCGGCACCTGGCGTTCGGGGATCTGGCTGCGGTGTGGGCGATCCTGGACCGGCTCGGCGTCATCGACATCATCGATGAGGCGGCCGGGGCGCGTCGCGCCGATGCCGCGGCCAGCGTCGGGACCTACCTGGCGCTGGCGGTCACCAACCGGGTGGTCGACCCGCGGTCCAAGCGCGGCTTCGCTGACTGGTGGGCCAGCACCGCGGGAGACCGGCTGGTCAAGCTTCCGGCCGCCGCACTGGACCACCGCCGGTTCTGGGACGCGATGGACAGCCTGGATGACAACGCTCTGCGCACCGCCGAACGAGCGATCACCGCCCGGATGGTCAGCGAGTTCGGGCTGGACCTGTCCGGCCTGGCGCTGGACATGACCAACTTCGCGACCTTCATCGACTCGACCAACACCCGCGCCCCGATCGCGCAGCGCGGGCACGCCAAGCAGAAACGCACCGACCTGCGGCTGATCGGGCTCGGCCTGGTCGTCAGCCGCGACGGCGGCGTCCCAGTGGTTTCCCACACCTACCGCGGTAACGCCCCTGACGTCACCCAGTTCCCCACCCTGATCGCCGAGCTGGCCGAGCGCTACCTCGCCGCCGGAGGTCAGGCCGCCGGCCTGACGGTGGTGTTCGACGCCGGCCAGAACTCCGCCGGCAACTTCGCCCAGCTCACCGACGCCGGACTGCACTACGTCGGCTCCCTGCCACCGGCCGAGCACCCCGACCTGCTCGCCATCGACCGGCGCCGCTACCGCACCGTGGACGCCGACCGGTTCCCCGGACTGACCGCACACGCCACCCGCGCGCACGCCCTGGGCGCTGACCGCCGGGTGATCTGCACCCACTCGGCGACGCTGCACCAGGCCCAAGCCCGCGGCTTCACCCAGACCCTGGGCAAAGCCACCCGAGCCCTGGACGAGATCGCCGCGACCCTGACCCGCGGCCACGGCCGCCGCGACCGCACCGCGCTGCAAGCCGCGATCAACAAGATCCTGCGGCCCCGCTGGGTCCGCCGCGTCCTGACCGCCACCCTGACCGGCGACACCCCAGGCGACTTCCAGCTCAGCTACACCCTGGACCGCGCCGCCCAGCAAGCGCTGGAAAGCGAGATCTTCGGCAAGCGCCTGCTGGTCACCGACCACGAACACTGGCCGATCAGCGACGTCGTCGCCGCCTACCGCTCCCAATCCGAGGCCGAGGCCGGCTTCCGCCAGCTCAAAGACCCCCACCTGGTCGGCTTCTCCCCGATTTTCCACTGGACCGACAGCAAGATCCGGGTCCACGCCTTCTACTGCGTGCTCGCCCTCGCCGTCGTCCACCTGATGCGCCGCCAAGCCGACGCCGCAGGCCTGAACATGAGCGTGCGGGAACTGCTCGACCAGCTCGCCGGGATCGAGGAAACCGTGCTGCTCTACCCCTCCACCGGAGGCCGCCCACGAGCCCGCCGGATGCTCACCGAACGCACCCCCACCCAGCAACAACTCTTCGACCTATTCGGCCTCGACCGCCACGCCCCAGCCAGTTAGGTACTACACCCGCCCCAGCGCTGCACCCCCGCTGACCTGCACAAACAGCAGTCAAGATCACCGTAGCCAGGAAACTCCCGCTCAGGCCCCGGCGAGCTCGAACCAGACGACCTTGCCGGGGGGAGGCACCGT
>JBBDWV010000046.1 GCA_040902655.1 Mycobacteriales bacterium | reverse complement strand
AGATCATCGGCGTGGGACATGTCCTCATAGTACTCGAACGCACGTTCGAGTCAAGGGCATGCGTGCCCTTGGCGGCTGCCCGGTCACCCGACGTGCTGCCACGTCCGAGTGAGCCGGCAGCAGCGGCCGTGGTGGTGCGGTCGCTGGGCTGCTCGATGGGCTGCTCGATGGGCTGCTCGATGGGCTGCTCGATGGGCTGCTCGATCCATCTCGGTGCCACGCCTGTGCCCGGAGCAGGCACTGCCGGCACCGAGAACGCCCGGCACCGAGAACGCCCGGCACCGAGAACGCCCGGCACTGGGCCAGCGAGCTGATCTTGGTGCCAGGGGCCCGCACGAGCGGGCGCTGCTGGCACCGAGAACCGGTGTAGGCGTAGGCGTGGCCGGACTCCCGTCGCCGAGGTCAGACCTCCCGGTCGGCCAGCGTGCTGCGGCCGATCTCGACCAGCGGCCCGATGCGGTCCTCGATGCCGTCGAAGCCCTCGCCCAGCATGGCCCCGCCGCGCACCCGCGCCACGATGCCGGCGCACACGACCGCGAGCTTGAAGGCCGCGAAGGCGGCGTACCAGGGTAGGGGAGTCAGGTCGAGGCCGGTGCGCTCGGCGTAGAGCCGCGCGACCTCACGCCTGCTGGGAAAGCCCGGGAGGATCGTCGCGGCCGGCACGACGACGGCCGAGGTGCGCGCGCCGGCGTCGTCGGCCTGCGACCAGTAGCCGAGCAGGATGCCGAGGTCGGCCAGCGGGTCACCGAGCGTGGACATCTCCCAGTCCAGGACGGCGGCGACGCGACCCGGCTGGTCCGGGTCCAGCAGCGTGTTGTCCAGCCGGTAGTCGCCGTGCACCACGGTGTGCCGTTGCGTCGTCGGGATCCCGGCGGCCAGGTCGGTGGCGAGCGTGTCCAGCGCCTCGTGACCGTCGATGCGGGTGGCCTCCCACTGCGTCACCCAGCGGCGTACCTGCCGCTCGAGGTATCCCTCGGGCCGGCCGAAATCCGCGAGGCCTACGGTGGCGGGATCCACCTCGTGCAGCGCGGCAAGCACCTCGACCAGCCCTTCACCGATCTTGCGGCGCTGGGCGAGTTCGTCCGCGTAGCCGGGCGGCAGCGCCTCCCGGCACACGTGGCCCGCCACGCGCTCCATGACGTAGAAGGGTGCACCGAGAACCTCCGGGTCGGTGCACAGGTGGAGCATCCGCGGGACCGGGACGGCGGTGCCGGCCAGTGCGGCCATCACCGTGTGCTCGCGGACCATGTCGTGCGCCGTCGGCAGCACGTGTCCCAGCGGCGGCCGGCGCAGGATCACCGACCCGGCCGTTGCGTCCACGCGGAAGGTCAGGTTGCTCTTGCCGCCGGCGATGAGGGTCACTGTGCAGTCGCTCCAGCCGGGGTCGTCCAGGGCGGTGCATAGGTACGGGCCGACGACGGCAGGGTCGGCTCCGGCGGTCGTGGAGGTCATGCGGCGAAGACTAGGACGCGGGTGACGTCTACCCGGTCGGGGGTAGGGGAGCTGGCATGACCGAGTCGCAGCCCGATCCCGACCTCGCCGGCGCCGGCCTGAGTGCCACCGGCAGGACCGCCGACCAGTTCTCGCCGGGGGACGAGGGGCCCGGTACGACGTACGGCTCCCCGTCCGGCGCCGGCGGTGCGGAGCGGGAGTCCAGCTCGGCGGATCCGGAGGCCGACGCCGGCCAGGACGCCGAGGGTGATGTCGAGGGTGATGTCGAGGGCGGCTGAGCCGATCTAGGCTGTGCGCCCGTGCCCGCACAGCGCCTGGTCGACCGGGTCCCCGTCGTGCCGCCGGAGACGCTCGTGGCCGACCTGGCGCCCCCGCCGAGGTTCGCCGGCGCACGCTTCGCGACCTACTTGCCGGACCCGGACCACCCGTCACAGGAGCGCGCGGTCGCGCTGCTGCGGTCCTTTGCCGGCACCCTCGCCCCACCGCGGCGGCGGGGGCTGCTCGGCCGGTCGAAGGCGCGGGCAGGCCGGCCCGGCGTCTACCTGGACGGCGGCTACGGCGTCGGCAAGACGCATCTGCTCGCCGCCCTCTGGCACGAGTCGCCGGAACCGCGGGCGTACGGCACCTTCGTCGAGCTGACGCACCTGGTCGGCGCCCTCGGCTTCGGGCCGACCGTCGAGGCCCTGCGCGACCACCGGTTGCTCGCCATCGACGAGTTCGAGCTCGACGACCCGGGCGACACGGTGCTGGTCTCGACGCTGCTGTCGAAGCTGGTCGAGGCCGGCGTCCGGGTGGCCGCGACGTCGAACACGCTGCCGGGCTCGCTCGGCGAGGGTCGCTTCGCCGCCCAGGACTTTCTGCGCGAGATCCAAGGATTGGCGGCCCACTTCGAGCCGGTACGCGTCGAGGGGGAGGACTACCGGCACCGCGGGCAGCCCGAGGCGCCGCCCCCCGTCCTGGACGAGGTCGTCCGCGAGCGGGTCGCCGCCGTCGACGGCGCCTCCTGCGACGACGCGGACGCGCTGCTCGAGCACCTGTCGCGGCTGCATCCCTCGCGGTACGGCGCCCTCGTGGAGGGGGTGCGGCTCGTCGGACTGATCGGCGTACGACCGGTTGCCGACCAGGCCGCGGCGCTGCGGCTGGTCGTGTTGGCCGACCGCCTGTACGACCGCGACGTCCCGGTGCTCGCCAGCGGCGTCCCGCTGGACCGGCTGTTCCCCCCCGAGCTGCTGGCCGGCGGCTACCGCAAGAAGTACCTGCGCGCGGTCAGCCGCCTCACCGCGCTGGCCAGGCAGGCGGAGGTCCGCTGACTACGGCAGCGGCATGCCGCCGTGCACCCCGATGCGTTCGCCGGTGACGTAGCTGGACTCCGCGGAGGCGAGAAAGACGAAGGCGGCGGCGACCTCGACCGGCTGGCCGGCCCGGCCGAGCGGCGTCTGCGAGCCGAAGTCGTCGACCATGTCCGGTGGCATCGTGGCCGGGATGAGCGGCGTCCAGACCGGCCCGGGGGCTACCGTGTTGACGCGGATGCCCTTGGGCGCCAGCTCCTGCGCCAGGCCGCGGGTGAAGTTGACGATGCCGGCCTTGGTCGTCGCGTAGTCAAGCAGGCCGGGTGAGGGGGAGTAGGCCTGCACGGACGAGGTGTTGATGATGCTGCTGCCCGGACGCGGGTGGGGGATCGCGGCCTTGCAGAGCCAGAACATCGCGTAGAGGCAGGTGGGAGAGCAGGACGTCGGCGCCCTCGCGGGCGAAGCAGACCGCGACTGCCCGGCCGACGCCCGAGTCGCCCCCGGTGATGAGCGCGCGCCGGCGCGCCAGCCGCCCGCTCCCGCGGTAGGAGGTCTCGCCGGGTCGGCCGGGGTCTGCAGAGCGTGCTCGTGCCCGGGATGGTCCTGCTGCTCGGGCCCCGGCTGTGCGGAGACGGCGCTCGGGTTCTGCGGCGTGTACTGGTCGGCCACGGTGGCAGCTCCTCGTGGGGTAGGGCTGATGGCGGGGGCGTCAGCCGGTGCCCTTGGCGCCCGGCGTCAGCGCCCGGGCGACCTCGCAGAGCCGGCGCGGCAGGCCGGTGCGCGCTCGGAGCACCGGCGACGGCCCACCTGCGCGCCGGCCCATCGCGTGGACCGTCTCCAGCAGCGCCTTGCCCGCGTCGTGCCGGGGACTCCAGCCGAGCTCCGCGCGGGCGCGAGTGGTGTCCAGCAGCGGCGTCCGGCGAGCGATGTCCACCCAGCCTGGATCCGCCGGCACGAGGTGCAACCGCCAGGCGAGGTCGACGATGCCGCGCAGGATCGGAGCGGGTAGCGGGACCGTTCTCGCCCCCAGCACCGCCGCCACTGTCGGCGGGTCGAGCACCGGTTCGGCGGCAATGTTGAAGGCTCCCGTCACCGGGCGCAGGCAGGCCAGCACGTAGGCACGGGCCATGTCCTCGGCATGCACCACCTGGATCGCCAACCGGTCCACGGCCGGGACGAACCGGAGCAGCTTCGGACGGACCAGCGACTGCGGGACGAACGGGCCGAGGAAGTAGCGGGCCAGGGCGCTCGCGGCCTGCGCCTGCAGCACCACGGCGGGCCGGATGCGGACGACCCGGCGCTCGGGGTGTTCGTGCTCGAAACGGTCGAGGATCCGCTCGGCCTCGGCCTTGTGCCGGCTGTAGGTCGAGGTGCTGATGCCCTGCGTCGGGTGGTTCTCGTCGACGCGGCGGTCCTTGGGCCCGGGGGAGTAGGCGCCCACCGAGGAGGCGTGCACCAGTACCGGGACGCCCGCGGTGCCGACCGCCTCGACGACCCGCCGCGTGCCCCGGATGTTGACGCGTCGCATCTCGTCCGGATCGTGCGCGGGCTGCAGGAGCCAGGCCAGGTGGACCACCACGTCCGCTCCGGTCAGGACGGGGACGAGGTCGTCCTCGGCGACGTCGAGGGCGTGCCACTCGGCGCGCGGGTCGGGGAGCTCCGGCAGGCGCCGGGCCAGCCCCACGACCGAGCTCACCTCCGGGTGCTCGAGCAGCTGAGGCACCAACTGCGAGCCCACGTTGCCGGTGGCCCCGGTGACGACGATCCGCATGTCAGGCCCCTCCCCGAGGCCGGCCGCGGGCAACCCTGGTCAGCCGGCGAGCTCGAGCACCAGCACCGACTCGCCCTCGAGCTCGGCCAGCCCGTCGGCATAGACGAAGCCGCGCCTGCTGGCCAGCAGGGCCGCCTGCGGGGTGCCCTCGAGGGGCACAGTGGCTCGTACGGGCGAAAGGTTGCAGACGACGGCGACGGTCCCGCGTCGCATCACCAGCCACTCGCCCCCTGCGCCGTGCGTCACCCCGACCTGGTCCCGCCGGCCGTCGCTCAGCTCCGGCCGCCGTCGCCGCAGCGCGATCAGGTCCCGGGTCCAGGCCAGCAGCGACGTGTGCCGCTCCTGGTCGAGCTCGCTCCAGTCGAGGGTGCTGTCGCGTACCGTCTGTTCGGCCTGCGGGTCGGGCACGTCCTCGCTGTCCCAGCCGTGCGAGGCGAACTCGGCGCGGCGGCCCTGTCGGACCGCCTCCCCGAGCTCACCCTCGTGGTCGGAGAAGAACTGCCACGGGGTTCGGGCGCCCCACTCCTCGCCCATCCACAGCATCGGGGTGTAGGGCGACGTCAGGACGAGTGCTGCGCCGATCTGGAGCAGCCCGTCGGACAGCGTCGCGGCCAGGCGGTCCCCGGTCGCGCGGTTGCCGACCTGGTCGTGGTCCTGGAGGTAGACCACGAACCGGTGGCCGGACACGTCCGGCGGCACCGGCCGGCCGTGGGTGCGACCGCGGAAGGACGACCAGCTGCCGTCGTGCAGGAACACCGAGGACAACACCTTTGCCAGCACCGCGAGGCCGTGGAAGTCGGCGTAGTAGCCGGCGGTCTCACCGGTCAGGTTGGCGTGCAGGGCGTGGTGCACGTCGTCCGCCCACTGGGCATCCAGGCCGTACCCGCCGGCCTGGCGCGGCTGCACCATCCTCGGGTCGTTGAGGTCGCTCTCGGCGATGAGGAACAGCGGTTTGCGCAACTGCGCGCCCAGCGCGTCGACCTCCACCGACAGCTCCTCGAGCAGGTGCGTCGCGCGCTCGTCGACGAGGGCGTGCACGGCGTCGATCCGCAGCCCGTCGACGTGGTAGTCGCGCAGCCACATCAGCGCGTTCTCGATCACATAGCGGCGTACGACGTCCGAGCCGGGCCGGTCGAGGTTGACCGCAGGCCCCCACGGGGTGCTGTGCGCGTCGGTGAGGTACGGCCCGAACTCCGGCAGGTAGTTGCCGGCCGGTCCGAGGTGGTTGTAGACGACGTCCATGACCACGCCGAGCCCCCGGGCATGGCAAGCGTCCACGAGGCGCTTCAGGCCGTCCGGCCCGCCGTACGGCTCGTGGACGGCGTACCACGCGACGCCGTCGTAGCCCCAGCCCCAACGGCCGGCGAAGGCGTTGCACGGCAACAGCTCCACCGCATCCACGCCGAGCTCGCAGAGGTGGTCCAGCCGTGCGGCAGCCGCATCGAAGGCGCCCTCCGCGGTGAAGGTCCCGACGTGCAGCTCGTAGAGGACGCTGCCCTGCAGGGGGACTCCCCGCCAGCGGTCGTCGGTCCACGTGAAGGTGCTGTGGTCGACCACCCTCGACGGTCCGTGCACGCCCTGCGGCTGCCACCCGCTGCGCGGGTCGGGGCGCGGCTCGCCGCCGTCCAGAACCAGCGCATAGTCGGTCCCGTGACCGCCGATGTCGGCGGTCCACCAGCCGTCCTCCCGCCGGCTCATCGCGGTCCGCCGGCCCTCGGTGTCGACCTCGACCGTGTCGGGCAGGGGCGCCCACACCCGTAGCGTCGTCATGCGCCTGCTCTGCCCGGTCGGCGGCCGCCCAGTCGGCCGCAGTCAGCCACGCCGCAGCACCGCGACCGGGAAACGGCCGAGCAGGTGGGCGAGCGGGACGGGACCGCCGTCGTGGACGGCGCCGGTCAGTACGTCGCGCCAGCTGCCCTCCGGCAGCGCGGCCGTGTCCTGTCCCCAGCCGTGCCGCTGGACGGCGAGCGCACGGATGGGCGCCACCGTCATGACGCACCCGCCACGTACGAAGGCGACGGCACGGCGGCCGGCGTCCAGCGGGAGGTAGGACGAACCGGAGAGGAAGGCGTCCGGATCCGCGCGCCGCAGCCGCAGCAGGCACGACACCAGGTGCAGCTTGGCGGCGCCGACGTCGTCGAGCTCCGGCGGCCCGTCGAGGCCGGCCAGCAGGTCGCGGCGCTGCTGCCAGTCCACCGGTCGCCGGTTGTCCGGGTCGACCAGCGACAGGTCCCACAGCTCGGTGCCCTGGTAGGTGTCGGCGACCCCCGGGATCGTCAGCTGCACGGCCTTCTGCGCGAGTGCCGTCACCTGCCACGCCGGTGTCAGCCGGGCCACGAAGGCCTCGATCTCCGCCACCAGCGCATCGTCCGCCAGCACCCCGCGCACGAACGCCTGCACCGCCGCGTCGAAGTCCGGCACCGGGTCCACCCAGGACGTGCGGGCCTTGCCCTCGCGGGTCGCCTTCTCGACGTAGGCCGCGGCGCGGTCGGCAGTCAGCGGCCAGGCCCCGACCAGCGTCTGCCACACCAGCTGTTCCGTCGCCCCGTCCGGACCGGCGGGAGTCCTGTGCGGCGCGGCGGCGGCGTGCCACCGGGTCACCGCGTCGCCCCACTCCGCAGGGCACTGCGACAGCAGCACCAGTCGCGCCCGGACGTCTTCCGAGCGCTTGGTGTCGTGCGTGGACAGCGTCGTCATCGACAGCGGCCAGTCGCGCTGCTGCACCAGGCACGCCGAGTGGAACTCCTCGAGCGGCAGGCCGAACCGGCCCGGGTCGCCGCCCACCTCGTTGAGCGCCGACAGGCGGAAGTAGCGGTAGAAGGCGGTGTCCTCGACGCCCTTGGCCATCACCGGTCCGCAGGTCTGCTGGAAGCGCGTCACGAACTCCTCGGCCGCCGGACCCGCGGGCCCCTCGGCGAGAACCAGCCGGCGGACCAGCTCGATCTCGGCGGTGCGGCGGGGGAGGGTCGCCTTCGCCTTTGCGACGGCGAGGTCGACGTGGTGCCGCGCGACGTCGTCCGCAGGACCTGTCGGCGGCAGGTAGGCGCGGTAGACACCGAAGCCGGCCAGCACCTCGACCAGCGCCTCGCGCAGTGCCCGGCGGGTGGTGTCGCGCAGCACCGGGTCGGCGCGGCAGACACGCAGCGCCAGCTCGGTCAGCCGGTTCACCTCGGCCGCCAGCACCTCGCTGAGCACCAGGTGCTTGGTGCCGTCGACCACCTCGTCGTACGAGGCGTCGTCCCCGGTGACCGAGACCCACAGCGCGGTCAGCGGCAGCTCGCCCCCAGGGTCGACGAACAGTCCCAGCACCCGGTTGAGGGCGTCGTATCCGGTGGTGCCCGCTGTCGCCCAACCGGCGGGCAGCTCCTCCCCGGGCTCCAGGATCTTCTCGACGACGACCCACGCCCCACCCGTCGCCCGGGCGAGCCGGTCGAGATAGTCGCCCGGCTCCGCGAGCCCGTCCGGATGGTCGATCCGCAGCCCGTCGAGCACCCCCTCCCGGACCTGCTGCAGCACCAGCTCGTGCGTCGCGGCGAACACCGCCGGGACCTCGACCCGCAGACCGGCCAGCGTCGTCACGTCGAAGAAGCGCCGGTAGTCCAGCTCCTCGCTGGCGATCCGCCAGGAGGACAGTCGGTAGTGCTGCCGGTCCAGCGTGGCGAGCACGTCGCCGTCGACCCGTGTGCCGGGGGCGACCGGGAAGTCGTGGTCGTGATAGCGGATCCGGTCCTCGCCCAGCTCGAGCTCGTGGGCCACCTCGCCGAGCGGGCCACCCAGCACCGGCACCAGCACCTTGCCGGGGTTGTCGCGGCTGTCCCAGTCGATGTCGAACCAGTCGGCGTACGGCGACGACCGGCCCTCGCGCAGCAGCGACCACCACTGCGCGTTCTGCGACTCCGGCTCGCTCACCGCCATGTGGTTCGGCACCACGTCGAGCAGGATGCCCAGACCTGCCTCGCGGCAGGCGGCCACCATCCGGGTGAACGCCGCGTCACCGCCCAGCTCGGCATTCAGCCTCGCGTGGTCCACGACGTCGTAGCCGTGGGCTGAACCCGGCGCCGCCTGCAGCCAGGGGGAACAGTAGAGGTGCGTGACGCCGAGCTCGGCCAGGTAGGGGACCACTGCCGCGGCGTCGTCGAACCCGAACCCGGGATGGCCGGCCGGCTCTGGTCCGGATGCCGGCCTCAGCTGCACCCGGTAGGTGTTGACCGGGACGGCCCGGCCCTCGGCCGGCAGGTGCACTAGAACACCTTCCGCAGGACCTGCACCGATCGCGCGTCCACCTGCACGGGCTCGCCGGTCTTGACCGTCCGCGGCTCGACGTCGCCGAGCATGGGCGCGGCCGTGTCGATCTCGATCTCCCACCGCTCACCGGCACCCAGGTCGGGCACGGTGAAATCGATCGGCTCGTGATGGCCGTTGAACAGCAGGAAGAACGAGTCGTCGGTGACCCGCTCGCCCCGGGGGTCGGGCTCCCGGATCCCCTCGCCGTTGAGGAAGACGTTGACGGACTTGGCGAAGCCGCTCTCCCAGTCCTCGTCACTCATCTCGTCGCCGGACGGCGTGAACCAGCCGATGTCCTCGGCGGTCCCGCCGCGGGCCGCCCGGCCACGGAAGTGCCGGCGCCGGCGGAAGACCGGGTGCTCCTGACGCAGCCGCGACAGGCGTGAGACGAATTCCGTCAGGACCTCGAAATCCTTGGCGCGTGCCCAGTCCACCCAGGCGATCTCGTTGTCCTGGGCGTAGACGTTGTTGTTGCCGCCCTGGCTGCGGCCGAGTTCGTCGCCGTGGAGCAGCATCGGCACGCCCTGGCTGAGGAACAGCGTCGTGAGGAAATTGCGCTTCTGCTGTTCGCGC
Source organism: Mycobacteriales bacterium (assembly GCA_040902655.1). Lineage (NCBI taxonomy): Bacteria > Bacillati > Actinomycetota > Actinomycetes > Mycobacteriales > Mycobacteriales bacterium. The sequence goes on along the minus strand of JBBDWV010000046.1, from coordinate 7,695 downwards.
AGCGCAACGACCTCGAGGTCGTCGCTGTCACCCTCCACTCCGCAGTTCCAGGAGGAGTTGTTGCTCTCGCCGTCCTGGCCGCCCTCGCCGTTGGCCTCGTTGTGCTTCTCGTTGTAGGAGACCAGATCGTGCAAGGTGAAGCCGTCGTGGGCCGTGACGAAGTTGATCGAGGCATACGGACGGCGGCCGTCGGTCTCATAGAGGTCGGCCGAGCCGGTGAGCCGCGACGCGAATTCCGCCAGCGTCTCGGGTTCACCTCGCCAGTAGTCACGCATCGTGTCGCGGTACTTGCCGTTCCACTCGGTCCACAGCGGCGGGAAGCCGCCGACGTTGTAGCCGTCGTAGCCGATGTCCCACGGCTCGGCGATCAGCTTGGTCTGACTCACGATCGGGTCCTGGTGCACCAGGTCGAAGAAGGCCGACAGACGGTCGACCTCGTGGAACTGGCGGGCCAGGGACGAGGCCAGGTCGAAACGGAAGCCGTCCACATGCATCTCGGTCACCCAGTAGCGCAGCGAGTCCATGATCAGCTGCAGCACGTGGGGGCTGCGCATCAGCAGCGTGTTGCCCGTACCCGTGGTGTCGTAGTAGTGCTTTTCGTCCTCGTCGACGAGTCGGTAGTAGTTCGCGTTGTCGATACCGCGGAAGGACAGCGTCGGTCCGAGCTGGTTCCCCTCGGCCGTGTGGTTGTAGACGACGTCCAGGATCACCTCGAGTCCCTCGGCGTGCAGGTCCTTGACCATCGCCTTGAATTCCTGCACCTGCTGGCCGCGCTGTCCCGACGAGCAGTAGTCGTTGTGCGGGGCGAAGAAGCCGATCGTGTTGTAGCCCCAGTAGTTGCGCATGCCGCGGTCGGCCAGGTGGCTGTCGTGCACGAACTGGTGCACCGGCATGAGCTCGATCGCCGTGGCGCCGATCTTCCTGTAATGCTCCAGCATCGCCGGGTGCGCCAGCGCGGAGTAGGTGCCGCGCACCTCCTCGGGGATGTCGGGATGGGTCTGCGTCAGCCCCTTGACGTGTGCCTCGTAGATGACGGTCTCGTTGTAGGGCGTGCGCGGGTGGCGGTCGTTGTCCCAGTCGAAGTACGGGCTGATGACGACCGACTTGCACATGTGGGGGCCTGAGTCGTCATCGTTGTAGGAGTCCTCGTCGCCCCAGGTGTAGGAGAAGCACGCCTGCCCCCAGTCGATGTCGCCGTCGACAGCCTTGGCGTACGGGTCGAGCAGCAGCTTGCTGGGATTGCAGCGGTGGCCGTTCGCCGGGTCGTAGGGGCCGTGCACCCGGTAGCCGTAGCGCTGGCCGGGCCCGATGTTGGGCAGGTACCCGTGCCAGACGAAGGCGTCCCGCTCTGGCAGCCGGATCCGCGTCTCGGCGCCCTCCTCGTCGAACAGGCACAGCTCGACGCGCTCCGCGACCTCGGAGAAGAGGGCGAAGTTGGTGCCGCTGCCGTCATAGGTTGCGCCGAGCGGGTAGGCGTAGCCGGGCCAAGTGCGCAAGGGGGGGACCCTTTCTGGTCGTCGCGAGCCGCTCAGCTGCCCGAGTCGGCGTAGCGAAGGATCGCGCCGAGACCTGACTGCGGAGCCTGCTCGCTCTGGTGGGGCACGAGCTGGACGTCTGCTCCGGTGGCCAGCGCCGCACGGAGCAGCACCGGGATCATCGGCCCCTCCGTCGCCGTGGTCGCACCGAGGCCCTCGACGTCTGCGCGGCTGGTGCCGAGCTGCGAGGGCTGCTCACCGAACCACAGGCTGCTGTGCTGGTCCGGATCGGTGGTCAGCAGCAGCGTCTCCACCTGCGCCTTGCGCAGCGCCTGCACGACGTCGGGCAGCCCGTCGCAGGCCCGCTTGTCCTGGCCGCGCTCCTGCGCGTAGTCCGCCAGCAACGAGAGCGTGTCCGCCGCCGCGTGCAGCGCCACGGTGTCGCGGATGCGCTGGAGGACGAGCTGCTCACTGCCGTCCTGGCTCCGGCCACCGGGCAGCTCCACCCAGCGGCTGTTCCACGGCTGGGGCAGCCCCTCCCGTACGTAGATCAGCTCCCGCTCGTCACCGACGCCGATGACCAGCTCGGCGCCCACCTGCTCGGCCAGCTGGCTGACGGTCTCGCGGATCTCCTTGGCGTTCTCGCGCCACTGGTTCTCGGTCCGGTGCTGGTAGCGGTGGTGGGCCCAGCCGCCGCCCGGGACCTTCTTCAGGTGCAGCGTCCGGCCCCTGACGGTCACCTCCGCGGCGACCGTCCCGACGTCGAAGAAGGCGTCGACGTCGGCGCCTGTCCGGTCGGCGTGCACGACGACGTGCGGCACCCGGGCGGCCAGGTCGCTCATGAGCGGGAGCAGGTCGGGCAGGGGGGCGATCTGGACGAGGTCGGTGGCCGGGCGGGTGGAGACCGGCTCGGCGAGCAGCACCTCGGCGGCGGGTACGCTGGCGACGAGGAGCCGGGCCTCGCCCTCGGCGTGCTCGCCGCGGGCAGCGGACAACGCCTGGCGGACCGGCTCGCCGACACCCTTCTCCTCGAGCTGCTTGAGCAGGCTCCTCCACCCGGTCTCGTAGCGGTCGGCGGCCTGTTCGACCGCACTCTCGGCGCCCACGTGGACCGTCACGAAGGGGCCCTCGGCGGCAAGGACGTCGGACAGGTCACGCAGCTGCACGGGGTACCTCCGGGCGGATCGGGTTCGGCCTCGGCGGATCCCTACCCCTGCGCGGGCCAGACCTACGCCCACGGCAGAGGGCGGATCAGGTCACTCCTTGGGAGGTCCGGTGACCGGCTCGACCAGACCGGCGGCGGTCCCGGCACGGCATGTCAGCCCGCGCACGATCCCGTGACCGCCCGACGACAGCGCGTGCACGGGCACCAGCCTCTGGGTACTCCCCGAACCTCGAAGATCGCGAGGAGGACACGTGCAGCAGCAGGTACACCGCGGCTCCGACATCGCCCCGCCCGGCGGAGAGGCGTGACCGATCGGCGCAGGCTCGTGCTCGTGGCCAAGGTCACCGGCGCCGGCGCCCTCCTGTCGATCCTGGGCCTGCTCGCGATCGCCGGCTACTTCTGGAGCAGTACCGATCTGCCGTCGCCGGACTCGGTGCGGAACCCGCAGGCGTCGGTGCTGCGCTTCGCGGACGGTTCGGAGCTGGCGCGGCTGAGCGAGCAGAACCGAACGAGCGTGCCGCTCGCACAGGTGTCGAGGGATGCCGTGCGCGCCGTTCTGGCCGCCGAGGACCGTGACTTCTACGACGGGTCAGGAATCTCGCCGCGTGGCATCCTGCGGGCACTGTGGACCAACATCCGCAGCGGCGGGGTGGAGCAGGGCGGCTCGACGATCACGCAGCAGTACGTGCGCAATGCCTTCCTGACCCAGGAGCGCACCTGGAGCCGCAAGGCGCGCGAGGTCGTCATCGCGCTCAAGCTCAACCGGGTCCGGTCGAAGGACCAGGTCCTCGAGCGGTACCTGAACACCGTCTACTTCGGACGGGGCGCCTACGGGATCCAGGCAGCGGCCGACTCCTTCTTCGGCCAGCCTGCCGCCGAACTGACCACCGCCGAGGGGGCGGTGCTCGCCTCGATGCTCCGCTCGCCGTCGGCCTACGACCCGGCGCGCAACCCGCGGCTGGCTCGGGAACGCTGGACATACACGCTGGACGGAATGTTCGCCGAGGGCTGGCTGCGGGGGCCGCCGGCGGCGATGGAGTACCCCGAGGTGCTCCCGCCGGACACCGGCAACACCTACGGCGGGCCGGAGGGATACCTCATCCAGCAGGTGATCGCCGAGCTCGAGTCCCTCGGGTACACCGAGGGCGAGGTCGGGGTGTCCGGGCTCGTGGTCGACACCACCCTCGACAGCGCCGCACAGGCCGAGGCAGCCCGTGCGGTGCACGAGGTCACCGGTCCGGAGGCGCCGCAGGGTGTCTACCGCGCGCTGGTCTCCGTGCAGCCCGGCACCGGCCGGATCCTCGCGTCGTACGGCGGCCGCGACTACCTTGAGCGTCCGTTCGACGCCGTCCGGCAGGGCAGCGCGCAGGCAGGCAGCTCGTTCAAGCCGTACGTGCTCGCCGCGGCGCTGGAGGCGGGCATCTCGCTGCGCACGCGCTACGACGGCGCCTCGCCGCAGGAGTTCGGCGACTACGACGTCAAGAACTACGGCGAGGGGGACGGTCAGGACTTCGGACGCGTCGACCTGGTGCAGGCAACGCGGGACTCCGTGAACACGGTGTACGTCGCTCTGGGCCTCGACGCCGGTACCGAGGCCGTCGCCGACACGGCCGCGGCCCTGGGAATCACCGCCGACCTGGGCCGGGAGCGGTTCCTGCCGAGTCTGAGCCTGGGCGTGACGGCGGTGACGCCGCTCGAACAGGCGACCGCGTACGCGACTCTCGCTGCCGGTGGGTTGCGCGCCGAGCCCTTCGTCGTGGAGCGCATCACCGACAGCGACGGCAGCGTCCTGCACGAGGCGGAGCCGGCGACCGAACGGGTCCTGCCCGAGGACGTCGCCGCCGACGTGACCTTTGCCCTGCAGCAGGTGGTGGACGGCGGTACGGGGACGGCCGCACAGCTGCCGGGCCGGGCGGCGGCGGGCAAGACCGGGACGACCAGTGACAACACCGCGGCCTGGTTCGTCGGCTACACGCCCCGGCTCGCCACTGCTGCAGCGCTCTACACCGCGCGATCGGACATGTCGTTGCGGAACATCGCCGGGGTCGTGTCGGTGACCGGCGGCTCGCTGCCGGCGCAGATCTGGGGTGCGTACACCGCCGCTGTCCTGGCCGACCTGCCGCCGGAGCCGTTCCCGGCTCCGGCCCATGTCGGCAGTGTCGCCTCCCCGACGCCGGCGGCCACGAATGCACCACCACCCTCTCCCCGTCAGCAGGGGGATGACGACACCGTCGAGCCCGAGCCGTCGCCGGATGCGGTGGAGCCGGCACCGACGCAGTCGCCCTGGGAGCCCGAGCCGTGGACGCCGGAGCCGGAGCCGTCGGCGAAGCCCTCGCGGGAGCCGTCGCGGGAGTCGGCCCAGCCGCTACCGCCCCTGCCCGCGTCCGGGGCCAGCAGCCGGCCGCCGCCCAGTGAGGAGCCCGCGCCGAGTCAGGAGCCCGAGCCGAGTCAGGAGCCCGAGCCGAGTGAGGAGCCCGAGCCGAGTCAGGAGCCCGAGCCGAGTCAGGAGCCCGAGCCGAGTCAGGAGCCCTCGGGGACGTCTTGACGTCGGTCACCTCGACCGGGGCGCACCGGAGCTCGACCAGCTGCGGCTCTCTCGCGTGCGCCTAGGTCGAGTGTGTTCCGCCTCGCTGACGCGCGGCGATGAACCCCCGCGCGGCGCCCGCCGCCAGCAGCGCGACGGCGATGATGAGCAGCCACTTGACCGCCCGCACCACGAGTCCGATCACTCCGAGCACAAGCGCGAGCACGATCAAGGCCAGTACGAGTCCCATGACTCTCCCGAGGTCGACTGCACGTGATCCTGCCCTCTCGGGCGCGGCCGACCCTCCTCACGGACATCGCTCTCATGATTCACCCGCCGGCAACAGAACGGGTCATCTTCGCCAGTGATCTTCTCTGGACTGGATGAGCAGCAGACATGCCGGCGTGTCTGCTGCTCATCCAGTCGCCAGATGATCCACTTCGGGGGCCGCCCGAGTAGGCCAGGTCCAGGGCTGCCGAGCGGCTGCGGACGCTGCTCGCGGTTTCCGGCCGCTGACCGGAACCCCGCCGCCGCGCTACCGGCTGGAGATCACGGCCACTGCGGCCCGCGCCTCGAGCGAACGACTGCCGCCGGCGGTCGCAGTGGCTGTGCTGCAGTTCGTGCACGGCGACCTGCTTCGGGCACCTCAACGCGTCGGCCACGAGCTGCAGCGCGAGCTCCTCGGCACGTGGTCGGCGCGCCGGGGCAGCTACCGCATCCTGTACGAGATCCACGACAAGGCCGCGGATGTCGGCCGCGAGGGTGCAGAGGAGGAGGTCGGCTTCGTGCGCGTCGTCGACGTCGACCACCGCAGGGACGTCTACCGCCGCCGTTGAGAACCGCACTTCCGATAATCTTCACGCCGCAATTGCGTCCTGCCGGACGATCGCCGGTCATGCTGACATCAGCCGACGAACGATGACAGAAGCACTGGCGACAACCACGTCACGGCATGTAGGGCTTCTATAGCTTCTGGCTCGCCTGGCGTGTTCTGCTGCCGTACCTCCCAGGGTCGCCGCAGGCCAACGACGTGGGCCACTCCCTATGCGTCGAGATCGCCACTGCGGGGCGCGTACATGATGACGGCGACCCCGACGAGGCAGATCCCTGCTCCCCAGAGGTCGTAGCGGTCCGGGCGAAAGCCGTCCACGACCATCCCCCACAGCAAGCTGCCAGCGACGAAGATGCCGCCGTACGCCGCCAGAATACGTCCGAAGTTGGCGTCCGGCTGGAACGTCGCAACGAAGCCGTACAAGCCGAGAGCGATGACGCCTCCGCCTACCCACAGCAGTCCCCGGTTCTCCCGCACCCCCTGCCAGACCAGCCAGGCACCGCCGATCTCCGCGATGGCCGCGACGAGGAAAAGCAGGATGCTACGAAGAACGACCATCTGCGTACGGTAGCGGCGGTTTAGGCTCCTACAGGTAGTGCCGGGGCCCTGGGGCGTCACCCAGCAAGGCTCCGGCGCAGCGTGCGCGGACTCAGGTGCTGCGTCACGTCGACGCCATCGCCGATGCGGCACGCGCCGACTTCTCGGAGCCCCTCGCCACAACAGCGAGGATCGGATAATCTGATATGCATGCGGACTGTGACGGCGACTGAGGCGAGCAGGTCCTTCGCTGCGCTCCTGGACGAGGTCGAGCGCGGCGAGACCGTCGTGGTCACGCGGGGCGGGAAGCGGATCGCCTCGATCGGGCCCGCGTCGGTCGGCAACGGAGCCGAGGTCCTGACGCTGCTGGCGTACGACGTCGACGAGGACTTCGCCGTCCACGTGGCCGCGGCCCGAGGTGCGGTGACGTCGGAGGACCCTGCATGGCCCGCCGACTGATCCTGGACACCGGTGTCCTGATCGCCTCCGAGCGAGCCCGGTCGCCGTGGGCCGATGCCCTGGAAGCTGACGACGACGTGGCGCTCGCCGCGGTCAGCATCGCTGAGCTGCGGACGGGGGTCGAGCTGGCCAGCGCTAGCCGACGTGCGGCTCGGGCGGCCTTCCTGGAACGAGTCCTCGCGACGATCCCCGTCGAGGAGTACGACCTGGCTGTCGCCCAGGTCCACGGCCGGCTGCTGGCGACTGTTCATCGAGCGGGGACCCAGCGCGGGGCACATGACCTGATCATCGCCGCGACAGCGGCGGCCACGAAGCGCACTGTCGTCACGTCGGACAGCCGCGCCCGCTTCGGCGACCTCCCCGGCGTCGAGTGCCTCCGGGTGGGCTGACGTCCCGGCAGCCTTCAGGATGTCTGCACCCACGTGCGAACGGCCCTGAACGCCGGTGACTCTGCGACGTCTGTGGCTACCACTTTGGCTACCAGTAGTGACTTCGCGATCTTGACGGGGAGGCTGCACCCCGTCTGACCTGCGGTTTCTCTGTGGGCGATACAGGACTTGAACCTGTGACCTCTTCCGTGTCAGGGAAGCGCGCTACCAGACTGCGCCAATCGCCCGTGCTGTGGAGTTGTCTGCAGTGGTGAGGCCGGGGCGGGAATCGAACCCGCGTACAGGGCTTTGCAGGCCCTTGCCTAAGCCACTCG
>JBBDWV010000045.1:37368-89914 GCA_040902655.1 Mycobacteriales bacterium | reverse complement strand
CACAACACGTCGAATGTCCCCCGCAGTTGCATCTGATGCAACTCTGCGGGTTACCATGAGCGACGCGTACGTGTGGCGCAGGTCGTGGCCGAGCCCGGAACCGGTCGCGGGCAGTGCCAGCCCCAGTGCCGCAGCGACGGAAGGTGGTCGATCGACCACGCCCGGCACGGAGTCGTCCTGATGGCATGCTGGGCCGGTGAACCCCCCGGATGACGAGACGCTCCCGGCCGACACGCACGTCCACGACCGGGACCAGACCGCGGACGACCGGGATCGGACCGCGGAGGCGCACGATCGGGCCTCTCTGGCCCGGGACGAGCGATCCGACGCACGCGACGTGCGGGCTGACGAGCGTGAGCAGGGCCAGCGGTACGACCCGACGGCGGCTGCGGACCGGGCCGGGGCCAAACGGGACCGGCAGGGCAGCGCGAGCGACCGTCAACATGCGGAACACGACCGGGTGGCTGCCGCCACGGACCGGGCCCTGTCCGCGCGGGAACGGGACGCCCTGCTCGTCGACGGGCTGACCGGGGTGCATCGCCGCGAACCTGGCCTGGTGGAGCTCGAACGGGAGATCGTGAAGGCGCAGCGGACCGGGCAATGCTTCGTGCTCGGCTTTCTCGACGTGGACGGACTCAAGAACACGAACGACACCCAGGGGCATGCCGCCGGTGACGAGCTGTTGAGCCGCGTCGTCGAGACCGTCCGCGGTGTGCTGCGTGAGTACGACTTGATCGTGCGGTACGGCGGAGATGAGTTCCTGTGCGGTGTGATGGGTTTGCCGGCGGCCGAAGCTGCGTTGCGGTTCGAGGTGGCCAACGCCAACCTCACGGCCACCCGGGACGCGTCGATCACCGTCGGTCTCGCGGAACTCGGCCCCGACGACTCGCTCGCGGAGCTGATCGCGCGCGCCGACGCGGCCATGTATCAGGCCCGGCGAGCCCCCGGCCGGAGTTGACCGGACCGGCGACGCGCCTGCCTCGGCGCACTCGAGGTTTCGCGGACCCACCTCGCTGCGAGCACCTCCGCGGCGAGCGGTCCTCGTAGCCCCGCTGCCGCAGGTCAGCAGGCAGAGCGGAGGCGGATGGGAATCGAACCCACCAGGACCGGATACCGACCCTCACCGGTTTTGAAGACCGGGGCGCCCACCAGGAACGCGTACGCCTCCCTCGTCGGTGGCCGGAGCCGCCGCGAGACCGACAGGCTACTTCGGCTGCAGCCGGGCGCCGCCGTCGATGCGCACCACCTCGCCGTTGGCGTAGGAGTTCACGAGCAACTCCACGACCATCGACGCCAGCTCGTCGGCGGCGCCCAGCCGCTTGGGGAACAGCACGTCGCGCTTGAGCTTGTCCTTGAACTCCTCGGCTGCCGCCCCCTCGCCGTAGATCGGTGTGTCGAACAACCCGGGTGCCACGCAGTTCAGCCGGACGCCGACGGCGGCCAGGTCGCGGGCCACCGGCAGGGTCATGCCCACGATGCCGCCCTTGCTGGCGGAGTAGGCGGCCTGGCCGATCTGGCCGTCGAAGGCCGCCACGGAGGCCAGCGTGACGATCGCGCCGCGACTGCCGTCGGCGTCCACCGGCTCGGTGCGGCCCATGGCGGTCGCGGCGAGGCGGATGCAGTTGAACGCGCCGATCAGGTTGACCGTCACCACCTTGGTGAAGGCGCCCAGGTCGTGGGCCGAGTCGAAGGTGCCGTCGCGGCCGACGGTGCGGCTGGCCCAGGCGATGCCGGCGGCGCAGACCAGCGTGCGCAGCGGCCCGTGTTCCTCGGCCGCGGCGACGGCGGCCGCGACCTGCCCGGGGTCGGTGACGTCCGCCCGCACGTATCCGCCGCCGATGCTCCCGGCTACCGCCGCCCCCTTCTCGTCGTTCAGGTCGACGACGACCACGGAGGCGCCGCGGGCGGCGAGCGCACGCGCGGTGGCTTCACCCAGGCCGGACGCGCCGCCCGTGACGAGAGACGAGGTACCGGTGAGGTCGAGCAAGGAAGGCTCCTTCGTTGTCGGTGGCGGCCATTGCATCAGGTAGCACCGGACGTAGGCTCACCGGTATGCCAGTGGTCGGCGCGGTCGTCCTGGCGGGGGGTCGCTCCTCGCGTATGGGCAGCTCCAAGGCCGGTCTCGAGTGGCACGGCTCGACCCTGCTGCGCCGCGTGGTCGGTGTGCTGGCGCGTGGCGTCGACGGTCCCGTGCTGGTGGTGCGGGCGGCCGGCCAGCAGCTGCCGCCGATCCCCCCGTCCGTCGAGGTGATCGACGACGCCGAGCAGGGACGCGGGCCGTTGCAGGGTCTCGCCGCCGGCCTCGGCGCGCTCGCCGGCCAGGCGGAGGCCGCCTTCGTCTGCTCGACCGACCTGCCGTTCCTGCATCCCGCGTTCGTGCGCCGCGTCACCGGCGCCCTCGACTCCGCCGACATCGCGCTGCCCGTCGTCCACGGCTTCCGCCAGCCGCTGGCCGCGGCCTACCGCACCACCCTCGCCCAGGCCGCGCTGGACCTGCTCGCGCAGGACCGGGCCCGGCCGGCGTTCCTGCTCGAGCACGCCGCCGTGCGGGTCCTGGACGACGCCGTCCTGCTGGAGGACGCCCGACTGCGGGCCGGCGACCCCGACCTGGCCTCCGTCACCGGTGTCAACGACCGGACGGCGTACGCGCAGGCGCGCGCCCGACCCGCCCCGGAGGTGGTGGTCCAGCGGATCGGGGTGCTGGCCGCGGCCGGCGGCACGGGTACGACGACGGTGCGCGCCGCCACCCTGGGCGCCGCCGCCCAGGCCGTCGGGCTCGTGCTCGACCGCCACCTGCTGGCGGCCGTCGACGGCGACCAGGTGGTCCGCGACGTCGAGACGCCGCTGGTGCAGGGTGACGTCGTGACCTTCCTGTCGGCCGACGCCGGTGGCTGACACGCCGGGCGGCTACTTCGGTCGCGCCCTCGTCGTCGACGTCGGCGACGGGTCGACGTCGGTCCTGCCGCTGCCCGAACAGGTGCTGCGCGACCACCTCGGCGGCGCCGGCCTCGGCGCCTGGCTGCTGCTCGAGCTCGCCCCCCCGGGCGTCGACCCCATGGCCCCGGAGGCGCCGCTGGCCTTCGTCTTCTCCCCCCTGGTCGGCACCCCACTGACCACGAGCGCGAAGTTCGCCGTGGTCGCCAAGTCACCGCTGACCGGCATGCTCACCGACGCCCTGGCCAGCAGCCACTTCGCGATCGCCGGCAAGCTCACCGGCCATGACGCGATCATCCTGGTCGGGGCCGGGTCGGCGCCGGTCACGGTCGTCGTCGACGGCGGCCAGGTGCGGCTGCTCGATGCCCGCGCACAATGGGGCCGGTCGGCGGCTGAAGCGGAGGCGGCGGTTCGCGAGCAACTCGGACGCGGCTGGCAGGTCGCGTCCATCGGCAGCGCCGGCGAGCGCGGCGTCCGCTACGCCACCATCTCCCACGACGGGCGGCACGCCGGCCGGGGCGGCCTCGGCGCCGTGATGGGGGCCAAGAACGTCAAGGCGCTCGCTGTTCATGCGACCACGAAGGTGGCGCCGGCCGACCCGGCCGCCGTGCTGGCCGCCGCCCGGGACCTGCGCGAGAAGTCCCTCGGCCGTGCGACCCAGAAGTACCGGGAGGTGGGCACTCTTGCCAACGTACTGGCCTTCAACGCCCTGAACACCCTGCCGACGCGCAACTTCCAGCAGGCGAGCTTCGACGGCGCGCCGCAGCTCGCGGCGGAGGAGCTCGCGCAGGCGCGGTCGGTGACCAAGAGCTCGTGCGCCTCGTGCGCCATCGGCTGCGAGCACATCTACCGCGGCAAGGGCGGCCGCACCGTGCGGATGGAGTACCAGAACGTCAGCGCGCTCGGGCCGATGTGCGGCGTGTCCGACCCCGACGACGTGCTCGCGGCCAGCGCCCGCTGCGACGACCTCGGCATCGACACCATCTCGGCCGGCGGCACGATCGCCTGGGCGATGGAGTGCGCGGAGCGCGGGCTGATCGACGCACCCTGGCTCCGGTTCGGCGACGGCGCCGCGCTGCTGCGCGCCCTCGACGAGATCGGCTCCGGACAGGGACTGGGTCCGCTGCTTTCGCTCGGCAGCCGTGCCGCGGCACAGGTGGTGGGGCAGGGATCGGCGGCGTTCGCGGCGCACGTCAAGGGCCTCGAGCTGCCGGGCTACGAGCCCCGGACGATGCAGGCGATGGCCCTCGGGATGGCCGTGAACGCGCGCGGCGCGGACCACAACCGATCCGGCGCGTACGAAGCCGACCTGTCGGGCGACCTCGACCGGCTCTCCGGCGGCGAGGCGCACGTGCGCGGCGCGATCGAGGCCGAGGACCGCAGCGCCGTGATGGACTCGCTGATCCTCTGCAAGTTCCTGCGGGGCGTGTTCGAGGAGCCGTTCGCCGAGTGGGCGGCCCTGCTGGCGTCGGTGACCGGCTGGGACGTCGACGAGGCGGAACTTCGCGCCACCGCCCAGCGGATCGTGCTGCTCAAGCGCGCGTTCAACCTGCGCGAGGGCTGGCAGCCCGAGGACGACTGGCTCCCCGACCGCTTCCTGTCACAGGACCTGCAGCTGACCTCGGGTCGCACGGCGACGCTGACGCCCGCGCGGCTGCGTGCGATGGTCGACGCCTACTGGAGCGCCCGCGGCCTGGACGGGCACGGAAGACCGCCTGCCGGCTGAGGAGCGGACCGAACAGCCTCAGCCGGTGAACAGCGGCAGGGCCTTCTTCACCGTCATGACGACGCCGTAGGCGAGCGGCACGCCTACGAACAGCCAGGCGCCGATCAGACGTGCCTTCAGTCCGGTCATGTCCTCTGCCGACGAGCTGTTCACTGCGTACCTCCGGAGGTGGGTCGGTCGGTCGGGGAGGCGCCGGGGGTGGCGGCGGCCGCTCCCTCGAGCTCGTTCGAGTAGGGCGCCGCGCCGTCCTCCGCGACGTGGTGCTTGGCGGCCACCGGGCGCATGAGCAGGTTCGCGACGAAGCCGACGACGAGCAGGCCGACCATGACCAGCAGCGACGGCCGGTAGGTCGCGGCGCCCTCCAGACCGGCATCTTCGGCCCGCTCCCGGATGACGTTCACGATCAGCGGTCCGGCGACGCCGGCAGCCGACCAGGCGGTGAGCAGGCGGCCGTGGATCGCGCCGACCTGGAAGGTGCCGAACATGTCCTTGAGGTAGGCCGGGATCGTGGCGAAGCCTCCGCCGTAGAAGGACAGGATGATCGCGGACAGCACGATGAACAGCAGCACGCTGGTGGATCCGGCCGTGGCCAGGAAGAAGAAGGCGACCGCGCCGACGCCGAGGTAGAGCATGTAGGTCGGTCGGCGCCCGATGACGTCGGAGGTCGAGGACCACACGATCCGGCCGGCCATGTTGAACAGTGACAGCAGCCCGACGAAGCCTGCGGCCGCCGCAGGCGACACCTCGTCCGGGAAGAAGTCCTGGATCATCGGCGAAGCCTGCTCGAGGATCCCGATGCCCGCGGTCACGTTGCAGAACAGCACCGTCCACAGGAACCAGAACTGCGGCGTGTGCAGCGACTGCTTGGCCGAGACGTTCGCGGTGGTGCGCATGCCGCCGGCCGTCTCCGTCCTCGGCACCCACCCCTGCGGCCGCCAGCCGTCCGGAGGGATGCGGACGGTCAGGACGCCGAACGTCATGAAGGCGGCGTAGAGCAGGGCAAGGGTGAGGAAGGTCGGGACGAGCGCGTCCGTCGGCTGTTCGCCGGCCGGGCGGGAGGTGTAGGCCTGCAGCAGCTCGTTCGACAGGGCGGAGGCGATGAAGGCACCGCCGCCGAAGCCCATGATGGCCAGCCCGGTCGCCAGGCCCGGCCGGTCCGGGAACCACTTGATCAGCGTCGACACCGGGGAGATGTAGCCCATCCCCAGGCCGATCCCGCCGAGGACGCCGTAGCCCAGGTAGAGCAGCCACAACTGCTCGGTCGCGATGCCGAGCGAACCGACGACCAAACCTCCGGTGAAGCAGACAGTGGACAGCGCCATGGTCTTGCGCGGACCGTTGCGCTCCATCCACGTCCCGCCGAAGGCCGCGGCCAGACCGAGCATCACGATGGCGATGGAGAAGACGATGGCGATGGCGGTGTCGCTGACGGCGAAGTGCTCGACGAGCGGGTTCTTGAAGACGCTGAACGCGTAAACCGAGCCGATCGACAGGTGGATCGCCAGGGCGGCCGGCGGCACCAGCCACCGGCTGTAGCCGGGCCTGGCACACGAGTGCTCGCGGTCCAGGAAGCTCAGGGCTGCCACGTCGTTACTCCTCCTGGGTTGCTGCGGGCAGCGGATCTGCCGCCCGGATGGTCGTCCTGCCGGCGGCGGTCGAGGCGCTCGCGCTGTGGCACGACGGTGTATTTCGGGTCGCGCGCCGACTCCTGCCCCGCCTCGAACACGCCGAAGCGCAGACAGGCCGAGCCGGCGAGCAGCGCCGCTCCCGACAGGGCGGAGGCGGCACGGCTGCGGCGGCCGACGACGGCGCCCAGCGCACCGGCCGCGGTGAGCAGCGTACTGGTCCGCATCAGCGTCCCGGCATGGCCGGCGTGCAGCGGCTCGGCGGTGATGCCCATCGACCGCTCCATCTGCTGCTCGACGGCCAGCTCGAGCAGCGCTCCCCCGACGGCCAGCCGGCGGGCCGGGCCGGCTTCGGCGACAGGTGCGCCGATCAGGCCGAGCCCGCCGGAGGCGGCGCAGGCCGAGCCGACGAAGACGAACGGCAACTGACGGTGGGCGTCGTGCCAGGTGGGTGTCGCGGTGTCCGACAGCAGCACGGCGGTGTAGGAGGCGACGGCGGGAGCGAGGCCCGCGGCGACCAGCCCGGCCGGGCGCGCCGAGGCGCCCAGCAGCCTGCCGAGAGCTCCCTCACGGACCCGCCGCGGCATGAACCGCCGCAGCTCGGCCGCGGCGGCCAGCCCCGCGAACGGCCCGTACGCGGTCAGGATCCACGTGCCGACCGACATCGGCGAGGTGGGCTTGGCGACCCGCAGCATGTGGTGGAAGCGGGCGGGCCGGCCCAGGTCGTGGACCAGCGCCACCATGCTGAGGGCCAACCCGACGAGCGCTCCCAGCCTGCCGGTGCGGCGCAGGGCCGGCCGTTGCGTCAGGTCGGCCCCGGCCGACAGCAGTGAGGAACCGGCCGCGACGCCGCCGAGGAACAGGTAGGCCGGGATGTCCACCTCCCACGGCGCCGCCTTGACGATCGGCCGGCCGTAGTAGGAGGTGAACTCGGCATCCGGGACGACGGCGTTCTTGTCACCGCGCCGCCCGGACCGGTGTCCGGCCCGGCTCATCGGCCACCCCCCGTGAAGACCGCGATCGCACCGGCGAGCATCGTCACCGCAGCGAGGCCTGCCCTGCGCCACATCTCGGGGAGGTCCTTCGTGGTCACGACCGCGTCCGGCGGCAGGCCGTAGACCTCCGGCTCGTCGAGCAGCAGGAAGAACGCGCCGAGCCCCCCGACGCCGTCGTGGCTGTTCTCGCCGTAGAGCCGGGCGTCGTGCACCCCCTCCGCGTGCAGCGCGTCGACCCGTCGCTGCGCCCGCTCACGCAGCTCGTCCACGTCGCCGTACTGGATCGACTCGGTGGGGCAGGCGGTGGCGCAGGCCGGCTGCAGGCCCGTGCCGATCCGGTCGTAGCACAGGGTGCACTTCTGGGCCAGCCCCTCGTTCTTCGTCACGCCCTTCTCGCCGACCCGGCGGTCGATCACCCCGAACGGGCAGGCGGGAACGCAGTAGCCGCAGCCGTTGCAGATGTCGTCCTGCACGACGACGGTTCCGAACTCGGTACGGAACAACGCGCCGGTGGGGCAGACGTCCAGGCAGGCGGCGTGGGTGCAGTGCTTGCAGACGTCAGACTCCATCAACCACCGGAACTCGGTGCGTTGCGCGCCCTCGGCGTCCCCGGGCAGGGTGGTGCTCGGGAGGCCGAGGTCGACCTTGTTCGACGTGCCCAGGCTGCTCCGGTCCCCTGACAGCGCACTGTCGGAGGTCTTGTTGAGCACGTCGCTGGCCGGCGGCCCGACCGGCGTGCCGGCGATGCCGGGCTCCTGGGTGCCGAAGGATTTGGGCTGCTCGATGAACGCGACGTGCCGCCACGTGCTCGCACCCAGTGCACCGGTGTTGTCGTAGGACGAGCCCAGGAAGTTCATCCCGTCGTCGGGGATGGCGTTCCACTCCTTGCAGGCCACCTCGCAGGCCTTGCAACCGATGCAGATCGACGTGTCGGTGAAGAAGCCCTTGCGGGGCTGGCGCTCGCCGTCGACCCAACCGGCGTCGGCCGCCGGGTCGGCCAGCGGGCCAGAGAAGGAGTTGCTCACTGCTGCGCCCCCTCGTGCGGCGTCAGCCGCGTGTTGCCCGTGTCCGTGGTGATCCCGGCACGGGTGACGTAGTCCTCGACGAAACGCACCAGCGCCGGCCCCGTGGGACGTCGTCCCGGGCGGATGTCGCAGGAGGCCGCCTTGGACTCCTGGATGTGCACGTTCGGGTCGAGGGCCAGGCCGAACAGGTCGTTCGCGGAGTCGCCGCTGACGACGGCGTCGCCGCCGACGCCCCAGTGGTAGGGCAGCCCGATCTGGTGAATCGTGTGGCCGCCCACCGTCAGCGGCACGACCCGGTCGGTGACCAGCACGCGCGCCTCGATGGCGGCGCGCGCCGTGACGATCGTCGCGTAGCCCAGGTGCTCCAGCCCACGCTCGCGGGCCAGCTCGGGCGAGACCTCGCAGAACATCTCCGGCTGCAGCTCGGACAGGTACGGCAGCCATCTGCTCATGCCACCGGCCGTGTGGTGCTCGGTCAGCCGGTAGGTGGTGAAGACGTACGGGAAGACCTCGCCGCCGGGCTCGTGGCCGGACGGGTTCTGCAGATTGTCCTGCCGCTTGAACACCTGCCGGGTGGGGCTGGCCTGCTGGGTGTAGAGCGGGTTGCGGACCGGTGACTCGGCCGGCTCGTAGTGCGCCGGCAGCGGCCCGTCGAGCAGCCCGACCGGCGCGTAGAGCCAGCCCTTGCCGTCGGCCTGCATGATGAACGGGTCATCGCCCGCGATGCCGTCCGGACCGCTCGCGCCCGGCTCGGGGCGGTGGTCCGGGGGCTTGGTCAGCTGGAAGTCCGGGACGTCGTGGCCGGTCCACCGCCGGGCCTGCTCGTCCCACCAGACGTAGGCCTTGCGCTCGCTCCACGGCCGCCCCTCCGGGTCGGCGGAGGCCCGGTTGTAGAGCGTGCGGCGGTTCATCGGCCAGGCCCAGCCCCACTCGGGCGCCACCCAGCTCTGCTCCCGTCCCGGCCGGCGGCGGGCGGCCTGGTTCACGCCGTCGGCATACACGCCGCAGTAGATCCAGCAGCCGCCCGAGGTCGACCCGTCGGCCTTCATCTCCGTGAAGCCCGGCAGGTGCTGCCCGGCCTTGTCGCCGGTCAGGTAACGACCGTTGATCTCCTGCAGCACCGCGTCGGCGTCCGGATCCTGCGTCACCCCGTGGGTCGGGTAGTCCCAGGTCAGGTCCAGCAGCGGGCGGTCCTTGTCCTGCGTGGAGCCGGCGTAACGCTGCCGGAGCAGCCTGCCCAGGTGGTAGTAGAAATGCAGCTCGCTGCGGGCATCGCCCGGCGGCTCCACCGCCTTGTGCCGCCACTGCAGCATCCGCTGCGTCTGGGTGAAGCTGCCCTCCTTCTCCACGTGCGTCGCCGCGGGGAAGAAGAACACCTCGGTGCCGATCTGCTCGGTCGTCAACTCCCCCGACGCGATCTCCGGCCCGTCCTTCCAGAACGTCGCGGACTCGATCAGCTGCAGGTCGCGCACCACCAGCCACTTCAGCTTGGCCAGGGCCAGCCGCTGGAGCTTGCCGTGGGCGGATCCGACGGCAGGGTTCTGGCCGACGAGGAAGTAGCCCTCGACCCGGCCGTCGTGCATGTCGAAGACGGTCTGGTAGGTGCCGTGGTCGCCGGTCAGCCGTGGCAGGTAGTCGAAGCAGAAGTCGTTCTGCGGCGTGGCCGCGTCTCCCCACCAGGACTTGAGCAGGCTGGCGGTGTAGGCGTCGGCCTGCGACCAGAACCCCTTCTGGCCGGGGGTGGCGATGTTACGCAGGTAGTGGGCGTACCTGTCCTGCCGTCCGGCTTTGGGCATCGGCAGGTAGCCGGGCAGGATGTTGAACAGCGTCGGGATGTCGGTCGAGCCCTGGATACTGGCATGGCCGCGCAGGGCGAGGATGCCGCCGCCGGGCCGGCCCATGTTGCCGAGCAGCAGCTGGATGATCGCCGAACCGCGGATGTACTGCACGCCCACCGAGTGGTGCGTCCAGCCGACGGAGTAGACCCAGGCGGTGGTGCGGTCGCGACCGCTGTTGGCGGTCACCGCCTCGCAGACCTGCAGGAACAGCTCCTGCGGGACCCCGCACACCTGCTCCACCAGCTCCGGCGTGTAGCGGGCGTAGTGCCGCTTGAGCACCTGGAAGACCGTCCTGGGGTGCTGCAGCGTCTCGTCGCGCCGGACCCGGCTGTGCTCCAGGTTGGCCCCGCGGCCGCCCAGCTCGTGGCCGCTGGCGCTGCTCTTCTCGGACTGCTCGTCGCTCTCGCTGCTGGCGCTGCTCTGCTGGCCGCTCTGGTCGTCCTCGGAGCCGGTCATCGGTGCGCGGGCGTTGCCTGCCGCCGCGTTGACCTCGTGCCCCTCGTACCCCCAGCTCGCGGTGTCGTAGGTCCCGGTCTCCGGGTCGTAGCCGGAGAACAGGCCGTCGAGCTCGTCGACGTCCTGGAAGTCCTCGGAGACCAGACTCGCGGCGTTGGTGTAGGAGACGACGTAGTCCCGGAAGAACTTCTCCTCGCCCAGGATGTAGTTGATGATCCCGCCGAGGAAGGCGATGTCGCTGCCGGCTCTCAGCGGGACGTGTGTGTCCGCGAGCGCAGACGTGCGGGTGAATCGCGGATCGATGTGGATGATATTGGCACCGCGCGCCTTCGCCTCCATCACCCACTGGAACCCGACCGGGTGGCACTCGGCCATGTTGGAGCCCTGGATGACGATGCAGTCGCTGTGCTGCAGGTCCTGCTGGAAGTTCGTGGCGCCGCCACGGCCGAACGAGGCCCCCAGACTGGGGACGGTGGCGCTGTGTCAAATACGCGCCTGGTTCTCGACCTGGATCGCACCCAGAGCCGTGAACAGCTTCTTGATGAGGTAGTTCTCCTCGTTGTCGAGGGTCGCCCCGCCGAGTGAGGCGAAGCCGAGGGTCCGCCGCAGCGTGTGCCCCTGGTCATCCGCGTCCTGCCAGGTGCTGTCCCGGGTCGCCTGCACGCGGTCGGCGACCATCTCCATGGCCTGCTGGAGCGGGATGTCGACGAACTCGGTGGCGTAGGGCGCCCGGTACTTCACCGTGGTGACGCGGCTGGGGCTGTTGACGAGTTGCTCGCTGGCCGAGCCTTTCGGGCAGAGCCGGCCGCGGCTGACCGGTGAGTCCGGGTCGCCCTCGATCTGGACGACCTTCTCGTCCTTCACGAAGACCTTCTGACCGCAGCCGACGGCGCAGTAGGGACAGACGCTCTGCACGACGCGGTCCGCCGTCGCGGTCCGCGGCTGCACACCGGCGGTGCGGCCGGACCGGGCGGCGGCCCCGCGCCCCAGCGGGTCCTCGCCCGTCAGCTGCCGGTAGACCGGCCAGCCGAGCAGCACGTCCTTCATCCCCACGTACGACCTCCTGGAGCAGCGGTTTCCCCGGCACTACCCAACACCTCGGGCCTCAGACGCTAGTTGCCGTCCCGCTCGGCGAGCAGCCCGCGTACACCGGGCTGGCGGTTGATGCAGCTGGTCAGCGCCGCGTACTGCCGGTCGGTGATGTCGGCGATGTCGAACCGGACCGGGAAGCGCCCCTGGATATGCGGCTCGGGATTGCCGCGGTCCGCGACCACCGACACGCCCGGCAGGCTCCCACAGGCCGCCTTGAGCGCCTCCCGGCCCTCCTGCCCGGCGTCGGCCGCCATCGTCACGACCAGCACCCGCTGGTCGCCGGCGAACAGGTAGTTGGTGAAGGCGGGGAACAGGATCCCGCCCAGCGCGAGCGCTCCGAACACGCCGAGCACGGCGCGCGAGCGGCGGCGGGCGTCGCGCCACCACGGCTGTCCTCTCTCCTGCATGCGCAGCAGTATCCGCCGCGCTCCCGGCTGCCCGCGCGGCGGGCCCGGCCGTTGCTCACTACGCTCGCCGGGTGAGCGAGCAGCCCGACGTCGTCTGGCGGCGGCCGGACGCGGGCCTGCTGCGGCTGCGCCGGCTGCTCACTCTCGGACTGGTCACCGCACCGGGGCTGCTGGTCTCCGGAGCGCTCGCGGTCCTCGCCGGATCGGCCGAGGGAGCCGCCGCCCTCGTCACCAGCGCGGTGCTGACGGGGCTGGTGCTGGTGGCCGTGGAGCGCCGCTTCGCCGCCTGGGGCTACCTCGAGCGCGCAGACGACCTGCTGGTCCGCCGGGGCGTGCTGATCCGCCGCACGTCCGTCGTGCCGTACGGCCGGATGCAGTACGTCGACGTCACCGCCGGGCCGCTGGCCCGCTCCTTCGGCCTGGCGACGGTCACCCTGCACACGGCCGCCGCCGCGACGGACGCCTCGGTGCCCGGCCTGCTCGCCGAGGAGGCGTCCCGGCTGCGCGACCGGCTGGCAGCGCTGGGCGAGGCCCGGCAGGCGGGGGTGTGACCGCACCCGCGACGGAGTCGGCGGGCGAGCAGGGCTGGGTCCGGCTGCACCCGCTGACCCCGCTGCTGCGCGGCGGGCGCTTCGGCCTGCTGCTGCTCGCCCTCGCCGGCCAGCAGGGGCTGCGGAACTCGCCGCCCGAGGCGATGGCCGCCGTGCTGGGTGCCGGGGTGCCGGCTGGCCTGTTCGTCGGCTGGCTGTCCTGGCGCGCGATGCGCTACCGGGTCACCGCCACCGAGCTGCAGGTCGAGAGCGGCGTTGTCACCAAGCGCAGCCGCCGGGTGCCGCTCGCGCGCGTGCAGGCGGTCGACGTGGTCCGGCCGCTCTACGCCCGGGTGCTCGGCCTGGCCGAGCTGCGGCTCGAGGTGGTCGGGGCCGGCGACGCCGAGGCGCCGCTGTCCTTCCTCGCCGACGACCGCGCCCGCCTGCTGCGCACCCAGTTGCTCGATCTGGCCGCCGGGCGCGAGGCCGCGGTCGAGGGCGCGTCCGGACCCGAGCCCGACCGGGTGCTGGTACGGGTGCCCACGGGGCCGCTGGTCTGGTCGACGCTGCTCGGGCCGCCGGTGGTGACCCTCATGGCCTTCACGCTGGCGCTGCTCGCCACGCTGCTGGCCGCGCCGTCCATGACCGGCGGAGTGCTGTTCGCCGCGCTGCCCCTGCTGTTCGGCGTCGGCTCGTTCGCCGTACGGCGGGTGCTGGCGGAGTACGGCTTCACCGTGGCCCAGAGCCCGGACGGGCTGCGGCTGCGGCACGGCCTGCTCGACACCCGCAGCCAGACCATCCCACCCGGACGGGTCCAGGCGATGCGGCTGCGCGAGCCGCTGCTGTGGCGGCGGTTCGGCTGGGTGCGGGTCGAGGTCGACGTCGCCGGCTACAGCGGCGGCGAGGAGCAGTCGGCCTCCGGTGCGCTGCTCCCGGTGGCGCCCCGGCAGCTCGCGCAGGACCTGATGGCCCACGTCCTCGGGGGTCCGCTTCCCGTGCCGGACCGACGGGTGCCGGCTGCCGCCCGGTGGCGGACGCCGCTGCAGTTCGGCCGGCTGGCCGTCGGCCTCGACGACCGGCACGTCGTCGCTACCTCAGGGGTGGTCACGACGACCACCGACGTGGCGCCGCTGGCCAAGGTGCAGAGCCTGCGGGTCACGCAGGGGCCCTACGAGAGGCGGCTCGGGCTGGCCTCCCTGCACGTCGACACGGCTGGCCGGCAACTGCCCGGCGCCGTGCTGCGCCACCGTTCGTCGGGTGAGGCGGCCGCGTTGCTCGAGGAGCTGACCGTCCGTGCGCGGGTGGCCAGGGAACGCGCCCCCCGCACGTAGGCTCGGCAGGTGCTCCGCTCCCCCTCGCGATCCTTGCCGGTCCTGGTGTCGGCCCTCCTGCTCGCCGGCTGCGGTACCTCCATCGCCGGCGGCGGCGCGCAGCGGTCGACGAACGGTGAGACGGTTGCGTCGCCCTCTCCCTCGTGCCTGCCCGCACCGCTCGAGCGCCGGGCTGCGGCGGTGCTCGTGGTGGGAATTCCGGGGGTCACGACGCCGGCTGACGCGCTCGGTCGGGCGGTCGTGGACCTGGGGGTGGGCGGCCTGTTCCTGTCCGAACCGAACGTCGAGACCGCCCAGCAGGTGCGTGTCCTCGTCGCCGGACTGCGCGAGCGGGCCGGGCGGCCGCTGATCGTCTCGACCGACGAGGAGTCCGGCCGGGTCGCGGTCACCCGGAAGATCGTCGGCGCCGGCCCGTCCCCGCGCCGGTTGGCCCGGCAGGGCACGCCCGAGCAGGTGCGGGAGTACGCCGCCGAGATCGGCGGCCGGCTCGCCGACGTGGGCATCGACGTGGACCTGGCGCCGCTGCTCGACCTCGACGACGGCCCGTACAGCGGCATCATCGGGGACCGCTCCTTCAGCGCCGACCCGCAGAAGGCCGCGGAGTACGGCCTGGCCTTCTCCGCCGGTCTGGCCGATGCCGGAGTGACTCCCACGGTGAAGCACTTCCCGGGGCAGGGACGGTCCAGGACCGACACGCACGCCGAGGCCGACGTCGTCGACGCGACGGTCGAGGAGCTCCGGACGACCGACCTGCTGCCGTTCCAGCGGGCCGTCGACGCCGGCGCGCCCGTCGTGATGCTCAATCACCTCGGCTACAGCGCTCTGGACCCGGACCTGCCGGCGTCGCTGAGCCCGAAGGCGTACGCGCTGCTGCGTGCGATGGGCTTCCAGGGGGTGGCGATGACCGACAGCCTCGGGATGGGCGCGGTCAACCTGCGCTGGGACTTCCCGGAGGCGGCGGTGCGGGCGGTGGAGGCCGGCGCCGACGCCGTGCTGGCCACCGACGGGAACCAGGCGGAGCGGATGCGGGACGCACTGGTGGCGGCGGTGCGCTCGGGTCGGCTGCCGGAGGAGCGCCTGACGGAGGCGGCGGCGCGGGTGACGGCGCTGGCCGGCGGGGACCCCGTCGCGATGTCCTGCACGCCCGTGGAGATGCCGGAGCTGTCGGTGCCGTCGACGGTCGCGACGCCGGCGGGCTGAGACGCCGGGGTGATCCACGGGGACTTCGCTGAGTGATCCACGGGGACTTTGACGCGGATGCGCCGCGAGCTTCCACCTCAAACCTCGCGTGGATCACCGGGGAGGGAGCAGACCCACCTGCCTGGCGCTCCCAGCCGCCAGTGCATGACAGCGCAGTCGCCTGGTCCAGGAGGTCACGGCGCCTCGGTGCCTGCGTCGTCGGAGCGCTCACCGAGGTCCTTGCGCAGCTGCTCGCGCGCCGCGGTCTCGCCGTCGGCGCCGCCCCCGGCCACGCCGCCGGATCCGGGGTCCGGTGGGTCCATCCGGTCGGGGCTGCCGCCGCGGACGGCGGACTCCTCGCCCGTCGATGGCTGCGGACCGCTGCTTGTCGTGTTGTCGGGCGACGTCATGCCCCGAGCGTGCCCGCGCCGCTGCCGGGCACACCAGGCCACGCCGGTGACCTGTCGGCGAGCCGCTGCACCGAGGCCGGTGCGCCGGCCGCTGGGCCGACGACCATGAGCTACGGCCGCGCCACCGGCTCGGCCAGGGTCTCCTCGTCCACGGTGGCCGCCCTGGAGGCGCGGGTGGCGAGCACGCAGCCGACCAGGATCAGCGGGAAGCCCACCAGAGCTCCGAGCGTGAACGGTTCACTGAGCACGACGACCCCCAGCAGCAGGGCCACCGCCGGATTGACGAAGGTGAAGACCAGCGCCCGCTGCGGGCCCACCTCGGCGATGAGGGCGAAGAAGATGAGCAGCGCAGCCGCTGTGCAGGCCACGGCGAGCACGACCACGGCCATCGCCACCCGGCCGCTCGGGATCTCGAGTCCCCGGGCGCCGAACGGCAGGTAAACCGTCGCGGTGAGCGCCAATGCCGCAGCCGTGATGCCGGCGGCGGGCAGGCCGCCCAGCCAACGGCTGACGATCAACGGCGCCACCGCGTAGCAGACGACGACAGTGCCGACCTCGGCCACCGACAGCAGGTCGCCCCCGCGCACGTCGAGACCGACCAGCGCGCCCACGCCGGCGAAGCCGATGCCCAGGCCGAGCAGCCGGCGTCGGTCGAGCCGGTCGCCGTGTCCGGCGAGCCGGCCGGCGAAGGCCGCCACCAGCGGCACCACCGCGACCAGCAGGCCGGTCAGCGAGCTGCTGAGCTGCTGCTCCGCGGTGGCCAGCAGCAGCCACGGTACGGCGAGCTCCAGGGCGGTGAAGGCCACCAGCGGCCGCCAGTACGGCAGCAGCGGCGTCAGCTCACCGCGCACCGCGGCGTACGGGAGCAGCAGCAGCGCGGCGATCCCGGTGCGCAGCAGGACGAGCTGCGGCGGGCTCAACTCCTCCACGGCGATTTTGATCAGCAGGTACGGCATCCCCCACAGGAGGCACATCGACGCGAACAGCACCCAGCCCCGCCGCGTCATGGGCGACACCGTAGGACGATCCTGGACGGCGGCTCGCGGGGCCCCCGGCTGCCACCGGGTAGGGCACGGTCATGGCATCCGAGGGTCCGGTCCGGACAGCCGGCGACGCCGACCTGGCCGCTGACGGCGTCCGCAAGCTCGCGCGCAGGCCGCCGGACGAGCGTGAGCGTGGCATCGAGCTGCTGGCCGCCCGGCTGGACCGGCCGATGAGCGTGCTGGGCGTGCTCTTCCTGCTCGTGGTGCTGGGGCAGACGGTGTCGAACTCCCCGGCGGTGCAGCAGGGCTTCACCCTCGTCGGGTGGGCGCTGTGGGTGGTCTTCGTGGCGGAGTTCCTGCTGCGGCTGTGGCTCGCTCCGTCCCGGGGGCGCTTCCTGCGTCGGAACTGGTGGCAGGTGCTCTTCCTGCTGCTGCCGATGCTCCGATTCCTGCGCGCCCTGGCGCTCGTGCGCGTCGTGCGCGCAGGCCGCGTCCTGAGGTTCGTCCGCGCCGGCGGGGTCGTCAGCTCCGCCGTCCGCTCGTCCCGGTCGGCCGGCCGCATCCTGACCACCCGGATCGGGTGGGTGGCCGCGCTGAGCGCCATCGTGGTGCTCGCCGGCAGCCAGCTGTTGTTCACGCTGGGGTTCTACGACGCCTATGCCGACGCCCTGCACGCGGCTGCCCTGGCCACGATCGCCGGCCAGCCGCTCGGCCTCGAGCAGGGGCTGGCCCGGCTCGTGGAGGTGGCGCTGGTGATCTACTCCGTCGCGGTGTTCGCCGCCCTGGCCGGCACGCTCGGCGCCTACTTCTTCGACGCCCAGCGCTCGGAGCAGGAGCGGAGGGCGCCCGTGCCGTAACCGGCTCGTAGGCTTGCCGCAGCCACCCCGTCAGTCCGAGGAGCCCCGTGGTCCGCGCCGCCGTCCTGTCCGCCCCCGGTGAGCGCCTGCGGGTCGCCGAGATCGCGCTGCCCGAGCCGGGGCCGGGTCAGGTGCGGGTGAAGATCGCGGCGACCGGTGTCTGCCACAGCGACCTGTCGTTCGCCCGCGGGACACTCCGGCAGGCCATGCCGGTCGTGCTCGGCCACGAGTCGGCGGGCACGGTCGTGTCGGTCGGTGACGGCGTCACCAGCGCGTCGCCCGGTGACCGGGTCGTCCTGTGCTGGGCGCCGCCGGACGGCACCTGCTGGTTCTGCCGGCAGGGCGAGCCCTGGCTGTGCGAGACGTCCAGCAACGCCGCGAGCTCGCCGTACGCCACGCTCGACGGCGTCGACGTCTTCCCCGGCCTGTCGACCGGTGGCTTCGCCGAGGAGACGGTGGTCTCTGCACGCGCGGTGCTGCCGGTGCCCGACGACGTACCGCTCGAGCACGCCGCGCTGGTCGGCTGCGCCGTGATGACCGGCGTCGGTGCCGTCCTGAACACCGCACGGGTGCGTGCGGGGCAGTCGGTCCTGGTCGTGGGTCTCGGCGGCGTCGGGCTGTCCGTCGTGCAGGGCGCGCGGCTGGCCGGAGCCGGTCGGTTGATCGTGGTGGACCGCTCCCCCGACAAGCTCGCGCTGGCGAAGAGCATGGGTGCGACCGATGCGCTGGAGGCCGGCGGGGAGCTGGCCAGGCAGGTGCGCGGTCTCACCGACGGGCGCGGCGCGGACCACGCCTTCGACTGCGTCGGTCTCGCCGAGACCATCCGGTCGTCCTGGTCCGCGACCCGGCGCGGCGGCATGACGACGATCGTCGGTATCGGCGGGAAGGAGCAGCAGGTCACCTTCACCGCGCTCGAGCTGTTCCACTTCGCGCGGACGATCCAGGGCTGCGTCTACGGCTCGACCGATCCGCTGACCGATCTCCCGACGATCCTGGACCACGCCGCGCAGGGCCGGCTCGACCTCGGGGCGCTCATCAGCGGCACCGTCGGCCTGGACGGGATCGACGGCGCCTTCGCACAGATGGCCGCAGGTCGGGGCGCCCGCACTCTCGTTCTCCCCTGACCGACCGTTCCGGGGCGCGACGGGTGGGGTAGGCCAGCGGAATGACACAGCCGGACAGCACGCCGCAGGTGTCCGAGGGCACCGACATCACGGCCGACCCCGACAACCTGGAGACCGAGGACAGGCCCGCCAGCACCGATCCCGAGCAGCTGACCGACGACGGCCGGCTCGGCGGCGTCGCCGGTACGGGCGGCGCGGGCTGAGGGACCGCTCCCGTCAGTCGACGGGCACCGGCACCACTGCCTTCTCCTGCGCGGCGAACTGCCGGCGATACAGCTCCGTGTAGAGCCCATCTCGTTCGAGCAACTCCTCGTGCCGGCCGCGGTCGACGATCCGGCCCTCGTCCATCACGAGGATCTGGTCGGCCTCGCGCACCGTCGACAGCCGGTGCGCGATGACCAGGGACGTCCGGCCGGCCAGTGCGGCCGACAGGGCCCGTTGGACCGCGGCCTCGGACTCGCTGTCCAGGTGGGCGGTCGCTTCGTCCAGCACCACGATCCGGGGGGCCTTGAGCAGCAGCCGGGCGATGGCCATCCGCTGTTTCTCGCCACCGGACAGCCGGTAGCCGCGGTCACCCACCAGCGTGTCCAGCCCGTCCGGCAGCGACCGGACGAGTGCCCCCACCTGCGCGGCCTCCAGCGCCTGCCAGAGCCGGTCCTCGTCGGCGGCCGGCGCGGCGAAGAGCAGGTTCGCCCGGATGGTGTCGTGGAACATGTGGGCGTCCTGCGTCACGACGCCCACGGCGTCGCGCAGCGACCGCATCGTCACGTCGCGCACGTCGACCCCGCCGATGCGCACCGCGCCCGCGTCCACGTCGTACATCCGGGTCACCAGCTGGCTGACGGTCGTCTTGCCGGCCCCGCTGGGACCGACCAGCGCGATCAGCTCGCCGGGTTCGGCCCGGAAGGACAGCCCGTGCAGCACCACCGAGGACGGCGACTGGTCGAGCACCGCCACCGACTCCAGCGAGGCCAGCGAGACCTGCTCGGCGCTGGGGTAGCGGAAGAGCACGTCGTCGTACTCGACCGACGCCGCGTCCGGCGGCAGCGCCACGGCATCCGGTTTCTCCGCCACCATCGGCTCGAGGTCGAGCACCTCGAAGACCCGCTCGAAGCTGACCAGCGCGGTCATCACGTCCACCCGGACGTTGCTCAGCGCGGTGAGCGGCCCATAGAGCCGGCTGAGGTAGGCCGCGAGCGCGACGACGGTGCCGACACCCAGCGAGCCGCTGGCCGCCAGCGTGCCGCCGACGCCGTAGACCATTGCGGTGGCCAGCGCGGCGACGGCGGTCAGCGAGACGAAGAACACCCGGCCGTACATCGCCCGCGTGATGCCGATGTCCCGCACCCGGCCGGCCTTGGCCCGGAAAGCGGAGTCCTCGAGGTCGGGCCGGCCGAACAGCTTCACCAGCAGTGCGCCGGACACGTTGAAGCGTTCGGTCATCGTGTTGGTCATCTGCGCGTCGATCGCGTAGGACTCCCGGGTCAGCGCCTGGAGCCGGCGGCCGACGAGCTTGGCCGGGACGAGGAACACCGGGAGCAGCACGAGCGACAGCAGCGTGATCTGCCAGGACAGCAGCAACATCGCGATCAGCGTCAGGACCACGCCGATGACGTTGCTCACGACCCCGGCCAGCGTTCCGGTGAAGGCGGACTGGGCGCCCAGCACGTCGTGGTTGAGCCGGCTGATCAGCGCCCCGGTCTGCGTACGGGTGAAGAAGGCGAGGGGCATCTGCGAGACGTGCGTGAACACGGCGGACCGCATGTCGTAGATCAGGCCCTCGCCGACCCGGATCGAGAACCACTTCGACCACAGCTGCAGGCCGGCGTCGGCCAGGGCCAACCCGGCCACGACCAGCGCGAGGCCGACCACGAGGTCCCGGTCCGCGGTCAGGGGCGGGTTCGTGCCGATGCCGTCATCGATGATCTTCTTGAAGATCAGCGGGTTCAGCACGCTCAGGAAGGCCGCGAGCACGATCAGGACCAGGAAGAAGGTGAGTTCACGGCGGTACGGCACCGCGAAGCGGGCGATCCGCCGCGCGGTGCCGGGCGCCAGCTTCTGGTCGGCGACCGCCGGGTCGCGCCGGAACGACCGCATCATCGAGTAGTGGGCGACGTCGTGCACAGGCCACCCCCTCCGCCTCGGGACGTGCTCTCAAAAGGCGGCCATCGCCCTCAGAACGCTGACAGCCCCGTGAGCGCCCGGCCGATGATCAGCTGCTGGATCTGCGAGGTGCCTTCGTACAGCGTGGTAACCCGTGCGTCACGCAGGTACTTCCCCGCGGCGTACTCGTCGATGTAGCCGTAGCCGCCGTGCGCCTGCACGCAGGCGTTGGCCGCGCGTACCGACGCCTCGGAGGCGTAGTACTTCGCCTTGGACGCCGCGAGGGAGTAGTCCTCCCCGCGGGTCTTGAGATCGGCGACGCGCCAGGTCAGCAGCCGGGAGCAGTCCACCTCGACCGCGGTGTCGGCGATCAGCGCCTGGACCAGTTGGTGCGCCGCGATCGGCTTGCCGAACTGCACCCGGTCCCTGGTGTAGGCGACCATGGTGTCCAGCGCCGCCTGCGCCAACCCGGTGCACGAGGCGCCGAGCGACATCCGGCCGTCGTTCAGCGCCGTCAGCGCGACCCGGATGCCCGTGCCCTCCTCGCCGCCGAGCAGCGCCTCCGGACCCACCTTGACGTCACGCAGGACGAGCTCGGCGGTGTCGCAGGATCGCAGGCCGAGCTTGCCGTGCACAGGCCTGGCCCCGAAGCCTGCACTGCCGTTCGGGACGAGGAAGGCGCTCACGCCCTTCGCGCCAGGGCCGCCGGTGCGGGCCAGGAACAGCGTGACGCCGGCGATCGTGCCGTTCGTGATGAACATCTTGTTGCCGTTCAGGACGTAGCCGCCATCGGCCTGTCTGACCGCCGTCGCCTGCAGGTCGGCGGGGTTGCTGCCGTGGTCCGGCTCGGTCAGGCCGAAACAGCCGAGCACCTCGCCGGTCGCCATCGGTGGCAGCCACTGCGCCTTCTGCTCCGTGGTGCCCCACCGGTCGATGGAGCCGGCGACCAGGCCCAGGTGGACGCTGACGATCGAGCGGACGTTGGCGTCGCCGCGGCCGAGTTCCTCGATGGTCAGGACATAGGACAGCGGGTCGCCGCCACCGCCGCCGAACTCCTCGGCGATCGACAGGCCGATGAAGCCGGTCTGCCGCAGGCCGTCGAGCGCCTCCTGCGGGAAGCGCTCCGTGCGGTCGTTCTCGAGGGCGCGCGGCGTGACGACGTCGTCCACCCACTCCTTGGCCGCCTTGCGGACAGCGTCCTGCTCGGCGCTCAGCGACAGGTCCATGCGCGGGAACGTTAGGCGCTCTTCTTCCGGGTCGCCCCGCCCCGCCCGCGCAACGTGGCGCCGGACTCGTTGAGAATGCGGTGGACGAAGCCGTAGGACCGGCCCGACGACTCTGCGAGCAGCCGGATGCTCTCCCCCGCCTCGTACCGCTTCTTGAGGTCGGCGGCCAGTCTGTCGCGTTCGCCGCCGGTGACCCTGCTGCCCTTCTTGAGCTCTGCCACGAGGTGTCCTCTTCTTCCGTCCGCTGGTCCTGCCGGTCGCAAGGGCTGTGCCCCAGCATGATCGTTACCAATCCCAACCGTGGTGACCGGCTCGTGGGTTTGCCTTTCTGTCAGCTCTTTGGTGAGGTTTCCTTTAGTCACACCTCGGCCCTGGAGCACTCCCTTGACACCTCTGTCCCCCCGCCTGTTCGTCGCGACCGTGGCGGTCCTCCCCCTGCTGGCCTCCTGCGGGCTGACGCCGGGCAGCGACGGTCCGAGCATCCAGGTCTACTCCGCGCGTACCTACGGCGGCGAGAAGGCCTACGACCGGTTCACCGAGGAGACCGGGATCAAGGTCGAGTTCCTCAACGGCAGCGACGCCGAGCTGCGGGAGCGGCTCGCTGCGGAGGGCGCGGACAGCAAGGCCGACGTCTTCCTCACCGTTGACGCGGCCAATCTCGCTCTGGCGGCCGAGCAGGGGCTCCTGCAGCCCGTCTCCTCCCCCGCCCTGGAGCAGGCTGTCCCGGCCAACCTGCGTGACCCGCAGGACCGGTGGTTCGGCCTGGCCCAGCGTGCCCGCGTGCTCATCTACGACCCGGACCAGGTGAAGCCGGACGAGCTGTCGAGCTATGCCGCGCTCGGGGACCCGGAGTGGAAGGGCCGGCTGTGCTTCCGGACCGCCACCAGCGCCTACACACAGTCGCTGGTCTCGTCCTTCGTCGCGCATCACGGCGAGGAGGGGGCGGCGCGGCTGCTGCAGGGCTGGATGGCCAACGAGCCGCAGATCCTGGCCAACGACGTCGAGATCGTGCGCACCGTCGGCGCGGGCGGCTGCGCAGTCGGGATCACCAACCACTACTACGTCGCCCGTGAGCTGGCCAAGGACCCCGAGCTCGGCGTCGGCGTCTTCTTCCCGAACCAGGCGACCACCGGGACGCACGTCAACATCAGCGGTGCCGGCGTCACGACGAGCGCCGACGACCTGCCCTCCGCCACGCGCTTCCTCGAATGGCTCGCGACGACGGGGCAGTCGCCGCTGGTGGACGGCAACTTCGAGTACCCCGTGAACCCGGACGTGCAGCCGGTCGAGCTGGTACGCGACTTCGGCAGCTTCGAGCGCGACCAGCTCAACGTCGGCGAGCTCGGCGGGCACAACGACGTGGCCGTACGACTGCTCGCGGACGCCGGCTACCGGTGAGGTCGCGGGCCGGACGGCGCAGCGCCGCGGCCGTCGCGGGCGCGGCCGCGTCGCTCGTCCTGCTGCCGGTGCTGGCCGTGACCCTCGGCGTCGCCGCCGCGGGGACGGCCCCCTGGTCCCGGGTCGCCGGCTCCGGCTGGCTGCCGCTGACCATCACGACGCTGCAGTTGCTGGCCCTGACCCTGCTCGGTTCGGTGGTCCTCGGGACCGGCCTGGCCTGGCTGACGACCGCCTACCGCTTCCCGGGCCGGCGGGCTCTGTCGTGGCTGCTGGTGCTCCCGACCGCCGTCCCCGGCTACATCCTCGGACTGGTCTGGTCCTCGCTGCTGGCCTATCCGGGGCCGGTGCAGACCGGCTGGCGCGCGCTGCTGGGCGAGCAGGCGCCGTTCCCGCCCGTCCGGACCCTGCCCGTCGCGGCGGCGGTGCTCACCCTGACGCTCTACCCGTACGTCTACCTGCTCGCACGGGTCTCCTTCCGCAACCAGGCCGCCACGCCGTACGGCGCCGCCCGCACGCTCGGCCTGCGGCCGCTGCAGGCCGCCCGCCGGGTCGTCCTGCCGCTGTCGCGGCCGGCCCTCGCCGCGGGCGGGCTGCTGGTCGCCCTCGAGACACTGTCCGACTTCGCCACGGTGCAGTACTTCGGCGTCGACACCCTGTCGGTCGGCATCTACCAGGTCTGGCGGGGCCAGTTCGACCGGCCCGCGGCCACCGTGCTGGCCCTGCTGGTGCTCCTGCTCGCGCTCGCCCTGCTGGCCGGCGAGCGCTGGTTGCGCCGGGGGGCGCGGTTCAGCCCGTCGGTGCGCGACACCACCCCGATGAGTCCTGTCCGGTTGTCCGGCGCGGCCGGCTGGGCGGCGACCGGCGTCTGCTCGGTCGTCCTGCTGGCGGCCGTCGGCGTCCCCCTGGTCACCCTGCTGCTCTGGTCGACGACGACCCCCCTGCGTGGTTCCGGCGGCAGCTTCGACCCGGCCTTCCTCACCGCCGCCGCCAACAGTGTGCTGCTGGCCGGCCAGGTCGCGGTAGCGGTCGTCGTCCTGGCGATGCTGCTGGTGCACGCAGCCCGCGTCGACGCTCGCCGGCGGGTGCAGCTGGCCGTGTCGGCCACGGTCTCGGGCTACGCGGTGCCCGCGCCGGTGCTGGCCGTCGGTGCGCTGCTCGTGCTCGCAGCCGCCCGCACCGGCCTCGACCGTCTCGGGCTGCCGGGTGGCGGGCCCCTGGTCACCGGCTCGGTCGCCGCGCTCGTCGTCGTCTACACCGCCCGATTCCTCGCGCTGGGCTACACCAGTACCGAGGCCCGGCTGACCGCCGTCTCCCCCGCCCTGACCGGTGCGGCGCTCTCCCTCGGGGCCCGGCCGCGACGGGTGCTGACCGGCGTCCACCTGCCGCTCGCCCGCTCGGGCGTCGCTGTCGCCGCTGTCCTGGTTGCGGTGGACGCGCTCAAGGAGTTGCCGATCGTGTTGCTCCTGCGGCCGTTCGGCTTCGACACGCTGGCGGTGCGCGTCTGGCAGCTGGCCGCCGACTCGCGGTACGAGATGGCGGGCCTGCCGGCCCTGGCCATCGTCGTCGTGGCGATGGTCCCCGTCGTGCTGCTGTTCCGGGTCGACGACGACACCGAGCTGACCGCAGGCCCCGTACGGCCGCTCCGGACGAGCGAGCCGGACGCGGTCCTGGTGGGCGTGGCCAGGTGACACCGGCCGTCGAGGTGCGCGGTGTCGGCAAGCACTTCGGGCACACTCCTGCAGTCGTGGACGTGTCGTTCGCGGTGGGCGACGGCGAGCTGGTCGCCCTCGTCGGCCCGAGCGGTTGCGGCAAGTCGACGTTGCTCATGCTCGTCGCCGGCCTGCTCGAGCCGGACGCGGGGGCGGTCGAGGTGGCTGGCCGGCCGGTGGCCGGCTCCGGGACCTGGGTGCCCCCGGAGGACCGGCACGTGGGGGTCGTCTTCCAGGACGCAGCACTCTTTCCGCACCTGCGGGTCCAGGACAACATCGCCTTCGGCATCCCGCGCAGCCGTGATCGGGTCGCGCGGGTCGCTGAGCTGCTCGAGCTGGTCGACCTGCCCGACCTCGGCCGGCGCTACCCGCACGAGCTGTCCGGCGGCCAGCAGCAGCGGGTGGCCCTGGCCCGCGCCCTGGCGCCGCGCCCCCGCGTCGTGCTCTTCGACGAAGCCTTCGGCACGCTGGATGCCGGGCTGCGCACCACGGTCCGGGAGCAGACCGTCGAGGCGCTGCGCAGAACCGGGGCGGCGGGGGTCTTCGTCACGCACGATCAGGACGAGGCGCTGGCCGTCGGCGACCGGGTCGCGGTGATGCGCGAGGGCCGGCTCGAGCATGTCGGCGAGCCGGCCGAGGCCTTCCATGCGCCGGCCACCCGCTATGTCGCCACGCTGCTCGGAGAGGCCGACTTCCTGCCCGGGAGGCAGGAGAGCGGCTGGGTCGACACGGAGGTCGGCCGGCTGCCGGCGGCCCCACAGTCGTCGGGACGCGTAGACGTCATGCTCCGGCCACACGAGGTCTGCTTCCGCGCGGCTGCGGGTGGTGGTGCCGAGGTCGTGCGCCGGGAGTACCGCGGCGCGAGCTACCTCTACACCCTGCGGCTGACCTCTGGCGCCGTGCTCCGGTCGCTGCAGCCGCACACCGTCGACGTGCCGGTCGGTGCGCAGGTCGCCGTCGACGTCGCACCCGGCCATCCGGTGCGCACCTTCCCGGCCGACAACGACCGAGCGTGAGGGAGCGGGCGTGACGGACCGGGCCGGTCAGGCCAGCGCGACCAGGTCGGCGAAGTCGTCGCTCCACTGGTCCTCGACCCCGTCGGGGAGCAGCAGCACCTTCTCCGGCGACAGCGCCATGACGGCTCCCTCGTCGTGCGTCACCAGCACGACCGCCCCCTTGTAGCCGGCCAGCGCGGACAGGATCTCCGCGCGACTGGCCGGGTCGAGGTTGTTCGTCGGCTCGTCGAGCAGCAGCACGTTGGCACCGCTGACCACCAGGGTGGCGAGCGCGAGCCGGGTCTTCTCGCCGCCGGACAGCGTGCCGGCCTTCTGGTGCACGACGTCGCCACTGAACAGGAAGGACCCGAGCACCCGGCGGGCCTCCGGCTCGGGCAGGTCCGGGCTCGAGGTCCGCATGTTCTCCAGCACCGTGCGGTCGGTGTCCAGCGTGTCGTGCTCCTGGGCGTAGTAGCCGAGCCGCAGCCCGTGCCCGGGGACGACCTCGCCGGTATCCGGCAGTTCGGTGCCGGACAGCACCCGCAGCAGCGTCGTCTTGCCGGCGCCGTTCAGCCCCAGCACGACGACCCGCGCGCCGCGGTCGATCGCCAGGTCGACGTCGGTGAAGATCTCCAGCGAGCCGTACGATTTGGACAACCCGGCTGCGGTGAGCGGCGTCTTGCCGCAGGGGGCCGGCTCCGGGAATCGCAGCTTGGCGACCCGATCCTGCGTGCGCTCCCCCTCGACGCCGGCGAGCAGCTTCTCCGCCCGCTTGAACATGCCCTGCGCCGCCTTGGCCTTGGTGGCCTTGGCCCGCATCTTCTCGGCCTGGGCGTTGAGCACACCGGCCTGCTTCTCGGCGTTGAGGCGCTCCCGCCTGCGCCGCTTCTCATCGGTCTCCCGCTGCTGCAGGTAGGTCTTCCAGCCGACGTTGTACTGATCCAGCGCGGCCCGGTTGGCATCGAGGTGGAAGACCTTGTTCACGACTGCGTCGAGCAACTCGACGTCGTGGCTGATGACGATGAGCCCGCCGGCGTGCTTGGCCAGGAAGCCGCGCAGCCAGGTGATCGAGTCGGCATCGAGGTGGTTGGTCGGCTCGTCCAGCAACAAGGTGGTCGCGTCGCTGAACAGGATCCGGGCCAGCTCGATGCGCCGGCGTTGCCCGCCCGACAGGGTGCCGAGCTGCTGGCCGAGCGCGCGTTCGGGCAGGCCCAGGTTGGAGCAGATCCGGGCGGCCTCGGCCTCGGCGGTGTAGCCCCCGAGGGCGGTGAAGCGCTCCTCGAGCCGGCCGTAGCGCTCGAGCAGCGCCGCGTCGTCGGGCCGCTCGCCGAGCTCCACCTGCGACTTCTCCAGCTTGCGCATGATCTCGTCGAGGCCGCGGGCCGACAGGACCCGGTCCCGGGCCAGCACGTCGAGGTCGCCGGTGCGCGGGTCCTGCGGCAGGTAGCCGACCGGCGCGCTGTGCGTGACGGAGCCGGCGGCCGGCAGCGTCTGCTGGGCCAGCGTCCTGGTGAGCGTCGTCTTGCCGGCGCCGTTGCGACCCACCAGCCCGATCCGGTCCCCCGGCTGGACCCGGAAGGTGACCTCGGACAGCAGCAGGCGGGCGCCGGCGCGCAGCTCGACGTCCTGGACGGTGATCATGCGGGTGGGCTCCTCAGGGGACGACGGGGCGGACACGGGTCGACAGCGACGCGCGTCGGCTCACGGGGTCGTCAGAGGCACACGAGCAGCCTACGCCCTCGCGTACTGGTGGCGCTGTCCGCCCGCAGTGCCGGCAGGCGTAGCCGGCAGCATGCGGTGGCAAGAAGCCTGCGTGGACTTCCGCGACCGCGCCCGTCTCGATCGCTCACAGGTAAGACTGACCTCGGGTTGGCCGACCTGCTGTGGACACGGGCGGACGCCTCCGCACAGCCCCAGAACTGATGTCGACAACGATGCTGCGGCCGCGAGGCCCGGGCAGCGTCCGCGTCGACCTCGGCTGAGCCGCGTGTGTAGGAGCGGCCCATGATCTACAGTTGTCGCCATGAGTTTCGAGCGCATCTGCGTAAACCCGGGGCGGATGCAAGGGCTGCCCTGCATCCGGGGCACGCGGATCACGGTGAGCGCTGTCCTGGGACAGCTCGCCGCAGGTCGGACGGTCGAGCAGGTGATCGGGGACTACCCCCAGCTCAAGCCATCTGATGTGTACGCGGCGCTCGAGTACGCCGCTGCCTACACCCGCGAGCGGGAAGTCCCGCTCACCGCGGCCGGATGAAGCTGCTCGTCGACGAGAACCTCTCCGTGCGGGTCGCGAGCGCGCTGAGAGACGCTGGGCACGACACAGTCCATGTGACATCCTTTGGGCTGGCGAACACCGAGGACGACGTGATTCTCCGTTCGGCCGCAGACGATGGGCGCATCATCGTGACCGCCGACGCGGACTTCGGCGCCTTGCTGGCGCTGCGCGGCGACCGTCCCCCTCGGTGCTGATGCTGCGGTCCTCCGACCGCCTCACCCCCGATCAGCAGGCGGAACTGATCCTCGCCACACTGGCACAAGTCGGGAACGAACTCGCCGCCGGGGCTGTCGCCAGCGTGACCCCCGAGCGCATCCGCGTGCGGACGCTGCCCATCACGGCCCGCTGAGCCTGTACAACCCGATCGGGCCGGCCAGATCGCCACCGTTCTGACGGCTGCCGGCACGCCGGTGACCGCCACCTGCGCAGCTCAGACGTTGAAGCCGAGCGCCCTCAACTGGTCGCGGCCGTCGTCGGTGATCTTGTCCGGTCCCCACGGCGGCATCCACACCCAGTTGATCCGCACGTCGTCGACCAGCGGCGCGAGCGCGCTGCGGGTCTGGTCCTCGATGACATCGGTCAGCGGACAGGCCGCCGAGGTGAGCGTCATGTCGAGCGTGACGGTGTTGTCCTCGTGCACCTGGTTGCCGTAGAGCAGCCCGAGGTCGACGACGTTGATGCCGAGCTCGGGGTCGACCACGTCCTTCATCGCCTCGGTGACGTCGTCCTCGCTGGCCCGCGGCCGGGGCGCATCCGCGGCGGTCGGTGTCTGCAGGACGGTCTCGGCCGGTGTGCTGGTGGTCTCGCTCATGACACTCCCTGTCTGTCGGTGTCGACCGCCTGCGCGGTCGCGTCCTTCCACGCCATCCAGCCGAGCAGCGCGCACTTCACCCGAGCCGGGTAGCGCGACACGCCCGCAAAGGCGATGCCATCCTCCAGCACGTCCTCGTCGGGCTCGAGCCGCCCACGGCTCTGCATGAGCTCCAGGAACGCCTCGGACGTCTTCAGCGCCTCGTCGACGGCCTTGCCGATCACCAGGACGGCCATGACCGACGTGCTGGCCTGGCTGATCGAGCAGCCCTGCCCGTCGTAGGACACGTCCTCGACGACACCGTCCGCGACGCGCACGCGCAGCGTCACCTCGTCGCCGCAGGTCGGGTTGACGTGGTGGACCTCGACGTCGTACGGGTCGCGCAGCCCCTTGTGGTGCGGGTTCCGGTAGTGGTCCAGGATGATCTCCTGGTACATCGACTCGCTCATCACCGCGACCAGAACTGCTGGACCTGCACGATGCCCGCGAGCAGCGCGTCGATCTCCGCCTCGGTGTTGTAGAGGTACGACGAAGCACGCGTGGTCGCCGCCACGCCGTAGCGGCGGCACACCGGCGCCGCGCAGTGGTGACCGACCCGGACGGCGATGCCGAGCTCGTCCAGGGACTGGCCGACGTCGTGCGGGTGGACCCCGTCGATGGCGAAGCTGACGGCGGCACCGCGCAGCTGCATCGTGTCCGGTCCGATGACGCGGACTCCGGACAGGCCGCGGATGCCGTCGATCAGCCGTGCGGTGAGCGCCTGCTCGTGCGCGAGCACCCGGTCCAGGCCGAGGTCGTCGAGGTAGTCACAGGCGGCGGCCAGCGCCACGGCCTGGCTGATGACGGGCGTCCCGGCCTCGAACCGCTCGGGCGCCGGCGCGTAGGTGGAGCCGCTCATCGCGACGGCCTCGATCATCGACCCGCCCCCCATGAACGGCGGCATCGCGTCGAGCAGCTCCTTCCGGCCCCACAGCACGCCGATGCCGGACGGCGCAAGCATCTTGTGCCCCGTGGCGACGAAGAAGTCCACCCCGAGTGCGGTGACGTCGACCGGCTGGTGCGGTGCCGACTGCGCACCGTCGAGCAGGGTGTAGGCACCGACCTCGCGGGCCCGGGCCACGAGCGTCTCGACCGGGTTGGCGGTGCCCAGGATGTTGCTGACGTGGACGAAGGCGAGCACCTTCGTGCGCTCGTTCACCAGCGTGTCGAGCTCGCTCAGGTCGAGCCGGCCCTCGTCGGTGAGCGGGAGCCAGCGCAGCGTGGCCCCGGTGCGCTGGCAGAGCATCTGCCACGGCACGAGGTTGGAGTGGTGCTCCATCTCGGTGACACAGACCTCGTCGCCGGGGCCGAGCGCGCAGCGCGAGCCCGTGGCGGCGTTGCCGAAGGAGTAGGCGACCAGGTTGTAGGCCTCCGTGGCGTTCTTGGTGAAGACGACCTCGCGCTCGTCACGTGCACCGAGGAAGCTCGCCACCCGGGTCCGGGCCGCTTCGTAGGCGTCGGTGGCCTCCTGCGAGAGGGTGTGCACACCCCGGTGCACGTTGCTGTAGTGCTGCTCGACGAAGGCCCGCTCGGCGTCGAGCACCTGCCGCGGCTTGTGCGAGCTCGACGCGTTGTCGAGGTAGACCAGCGGCCGTCCACCGACCTGCCGGGACAGCACAGGGAAGTCCGAGCGCACCGCTTGGACGTCGTAGGGAGCCGCCTCTGGGGCCTGGGCGGCGGCCGCGGGAAGCAGCGAGGTCATGCCGTGGTCACCGCACCGGGGACGAGCGGACCAGTCGGCAACGCGCGCCCACCCGCTGCGCCGCCATCGGCACCGAGATACTTCGTGTAGCCATGGGCCTCGAGCTCGTCGGCCAGCTCCGGGCCACCCTGCTCCACGATCCGGCCGGCGACGAAGACGTGCACGTAGTCGGGGCGGATGTAGTTGAGGATCCGGGTGTAGTGCGTGATGAGCAGCACCCCGGTCCGGCCGCTCTCACGGACCCGGTTGACGCCCTCGGACACGACCCGCAGCGCGTCGACGTCCAGGCCCGAGTCGGTCTCGTCGAGGACGGCGATCCGGGGTGCGAGCAGCT
Source organism: Mycobacteriales bacterium (assembly GCA_040902655.1). Lineage (NCBI taxonomy): Bacteria > Bacillati > Actinomycetota > Actinomycetes > Mycobacteriales > Mycobacteriales bacterium. The sequence continues at coordinate 58,810 of JBBDWV010000045.1, read as the reverse complement.
CCAGCTGCAGGATCTCGTGCCGCTTCTTCTCGCCGCCGGAAAAGCCTTCGTTGACGCTGCGCTCGGCGAAGGAGGGATCCATCTTCAGCCGGCTCATGGCCTCCTTCTGCTCCTTGACCCACAGCCGGAGCTTGGGCGCCTCCCCGCGGACGGCTGTGGCCGCGGACCGCAGGAAGTTCGAGACTGAGACGCCAGGAACCTCGACCGGGTACTGCATCGCGAGGAAGACACCGGCGCGGGCGCGCTCGTCGACCGACATCGCGAGGACGTCCTCGCCGTCGAGGGTGACGGTGCCACCGGTGACGGTGTACTTCGGGTGACCGGCGATGGCGTAGGCCAGGGTGGACTTGCCCGAGCCGTTCGGGCCCATGATCGCGTGGGTCTCACCGGCCCGGATCGTCAGGTCGACACCGGTCAGGATCTGCATGTCTTCCACCGAGACGGTCAGGCCACGGATTTCCAGAGTGCTCATCGTCAGGGCTCCATCTGCACGAGGACGTCATCGCCCTCGACGGTCACGGGATAGGTCGCAACGGGCTTGGTGGCGGGCAGCCCGGTCGGGGCGCCGGTGCGCAGGTCGAACAGCGAGCCGTGCAGCCAGCACTCGATCCTGCCGTTCTCGACGTCGCCCTCGGACAGCGCGACGTTGGCGTGCGAACAGATGTCGGCGATCGCGTAGATCTCGCCGCCGGAACGCGCGACGCAGACCGGGCGGCCGGCCAGCTCGACCCGGATGGCGCCCTCCTCCGGCACCTCGGACACGGCGCAGGCGCGGGCCCGGCGGGCGGTCTCGGCACTCACGCGAACGCCCTCCCCAGCTCGGCGTCGATAGTGGTCATCAGCCGTTCCTGCAGGGCCGGCACGCCGATGTCCTCGACCACATCGGCGAAGAAGCCCCGCACCACCATGCGGCGCGCGACGTCGGTCGGTATGCCGCGGGACTGCAGGTAGAACAACTGCTCGTCGTCGAAGCGGCCGGTGGTGCTGGCGTGACCGGCGCCGGCGATCTCGCCGGTCTCGATCTCGAGATTCGGCACCGAGTCGGCCCGCGCCTCCGGGGTCAGCAACAGGTTGCGGTTGAGCTCGTAGGTGTCGGTGCCGGTGGCTCCCGCCCGGATCAGCACGTCGCCCACCCACACGGTGTGTGCGTCGTCGCCGTGCAGCGCCGACTTGTAGACCACCCGACTGCGGCACTGCGGCGCGCTGTGGTCGACGAGCAGGCGGTGCTCGAGGTGCTGACCTCCGTCGGCGAAGGAGACGCCGCGCAGGTCGACCTGCCCGCCGGGGCCGGTGAAGTCGACGGTCTCGTGCACCCGGACGAGATCCCCGCCGAGGGTCACTTGCGTCGAGGTCAGCGTCGCATCGCGGCCCACGCGGGTGGCGACGTGCGCGCTGTGCACCGCATCGGGCTCCCAGCCCTGGACCTGCACGAGCCGCAGGCTGGCCGCGTCGCCGACGAGCACGGACACGACCGATGCGTAGCGGGCGCTGCCGGTGTGCTCGAGCACGACGGTGGCGGATGCCTGCTCGGCGACCTCGAGCACGACGTGGCCCCACACGACCTCGCCGGTGCCGGTTCCGGTCAGCCGCAGCACGACCGGCTCGGACGGCTCCAGGCCCTTGGGCACGCGGACGACCAGCGCCCGGTCACACCGCTGCAGCGCCAGGGCGGCCACCCGGTCGACGGGCGCCGGGACGTCCAGCTCTGCGCCGTCCATCTCGATCAGCTCGACGCCCGCGGGCAGCTCGCTCTCGACCTGCAGCCGGGCGTCGGAGGGCGCGCCGTCGAGCAGCACCCGAAGGCGGTCGAGCGGCGTGAAGCGCCACTCCTCCTCGCGGCCGGTCGGGTGGCCGAAGGCCTCCGGGTCGCGCGAGCGGACCCGCTCGGGCCGCACGTCGGCCGGACTGCGCGGCGTCGAGGGGTCGACCCCGACCGCGACGGAACCGTCGACGATGCCGCCGGTCTCCTTGAGCGCGGCGCGCTCGGTGCCGAGGGCGGCGTCCATGGCCGACGGAGCGGTGCCGGCGGGGACGGTGCCGGCGGGGACGGTGCTGCTAGCCAACGGAACCCTCCATCTGCAGCTCGATGAGCCGGTTGAGCTCGAGGGCGTACTCCATCGGCAGCTCTCGGGCGATCGGCTCGACGAAGCCGCGCACGACCATCGCCATCGCCTCCTGCTCGGTCAGGCCGCGGCTCCGCAGGTAGAACAGCTGGTCCTCCCCGACCCGGCTGACCGTCGCCTCGTGCCCGAGGGACACGTCGTCCTCGCGGACGTCGACGTACGGGTAGGTGTCCGAGCGGCTGATCGTGTCGACCAGCAGGGCGTCACAGACGACATTGCTCCGGGAGCCGGTCGCGCCCTCCTGGACCTGGATCAGCCCGCGGTAGGACGTGCGGCCACCGCCGCGGGCGACCGACTTGCTCACGATGTTGCTCGTCGTACGTGGGGCGGCGTGCACCATCTTCGCGCCCGCATCCTGGTGCTGGCCCTCTCCGGCGAACGCGATCGACAGCGTCTCGCCGGAGGCGCGCTCCCCGAGCAGGTAGCAGGCGGGGTACTTCATCGTCACCTTGGACCCGATGTTGCCGTCGATCCACTCCATCCGGCCGCCCTCGTGCACGGCGGTCCGCTTGGTGACCAGGTTGTAGACGTTGTTCGACCAGTTCTGGATCGTCGTGTAGCGGACGTGGGCGTCCTTCTTCACGATGATCTCGACCACGGCGGAGTGCAGGGAGTCGCTGCTGTAGATCGGGGCGGTGCAGCCCTCGACGTAGTGCACCGAGGAGCCCTCGTCGGCGATGATCAGGGTCCGCTCGAACTGGCCCATGTTCTCGGTGTTGATGCGGAAGTAGGCCTGCAGGGGGATGTCGACCGTGACGCCCTTGGGCACGTAGATGAACGACCCGCCGGACCAGACCGCGGTGTTCAGGGCGGCGAACTTGTTGTCACCGACCGGGATCACCGAGCCGAAGTACTCGCGGAACAGCTCCTCGTGCTCGCGCAGGCCGGTGTCGGTGTCGACGAAGATGACGCCCTTCTCCTCCAGGTCCTCGCGGATCTGGTGGTAGACGACCTCCGACTCGTACTGCGCGGCGACGCCGGCGACCAGCCGCTGCTTCTCCGCCTCCGGGATGCCGAGCTTGTCGTAGGTGCTCTTGATGTCCTCGGGCAGGTCCTCCCAGGAGGTCGCCTGCTTCTCCGTCGACCGCACGAAGTACTTGATGTTGTCGAAGTGGATGCCGGACAGGTCCGAGCCCCAGGTCGGCATGGGCTTCTTCTCGAACAGCTTCAGCCCCTTCAGCCGCATGTCCAGCATCCACTGCGGCTCGGACTTGAGGGCCGAGATGTTGCGCACGACCTCGTCGTTGATGCCGCGCTTCGCCGTGGAGCCTGCGACGTCGGAGTCGGCCCAGCCGAACTTGTAGGTGCCGAGGCCCTCGAGCTGCTGGTCCTGCGTGGTCGTCATCGCTTTGCCTTCGCTTCCACATGGGGGACTGCCGGGATGAAGGTGGTGCACACGCCGTCGCCGTGGGCGATCGTCGCGAGTCTCTGGACGTGCACGTCGAGCAGCCGCCCGAGGGCCGCCGTCTCGGCGTCGCACAGCTGCGGGAACTCCGCAGCCACGTGCTGAACGGGACAGTGGTGCTGGCACAGCTGCACGCCGACCCCGTGCCCGGACGCCGTGGCGGCATAGCCGTCGGCGGACAGGGCAGCGGCGAGCACGGCCGGCCGGTCCTGCGGCGCGGTGCCGCGCATCTGCTCGGCGTAGCGCGACTCGAGCTCGGCCACCCGCGCCTGCGCGAAGTGCTCCACAGCCGACTCCCCCGCCGCGTCGGCCAGGAAGCGCAGGGCGCTGGTGGCCAGATCGTCGTAGGCCGCGGGACCGGTGGCATGGCCGGCGTCCGTGAGGGCGTAGAGCCGCGCGGGACGACCACGACCGCGCAGGCCGCGGACGCGGGGCGCACGAGTCGTCACGATGCCATCGAGCAGCAGCGCGTCGAGGTGCTTGCGGACGGCCGCCGGGCTCAGGCCGAGCCGGTCGCCCAGAGTGGCGGCGGTCGACGGTCCGAGGGCGAGCAGCAGCGACCGGACCCGCTCGCGGGTGCCGGCGACCTGGGTCATCACCTGCGTCATCACCTCGTCCCTCTGCCTGCTCTCTGTTTCCACAACGCCAGTGTCGCGTAAATACGTCCCCACGTCGAACCGGGTCGCCGCTGACCGGCGTGCGGAGTGCCACGGCGGGCCCTTCCGGAGGCCCGCCGCGGCGCGGACCGGCGCACCCGCCCGTACCCTTGCAGGTGTGACCACGCCCGCTCTCGACGTCGTCGGGCTGGGAAAGAGCTACTCCGGGCGAGCGGTTGTGGACGACCTGTCGTTCCGCGTGCGGGCCGGCAGCGTGCTCGCGCTGCTGGGCCCCAACGGCGCCGGCAAGACCACCACCGTCGAGATCTGCCAGGGCTTCCGCAGCCCGGACGCCGGCAGCGTGCGGGTGCTCGGCCTCCCGCCCCGGGACCCGTCGCTGCGGCCCCGGGTGGGCGTCATGCCACAGATCGGCGGCGCCTATCCGGGGCTGCGCTGCGCCGAGATGCTCCGCCTCGTCGCCGCCTACGCGGCCCACCCGCTCGACCCGGACGACCTGCTGGCCCGGCTGGGGCTGCTCGAGGTGGCCCGCACGCCCTACCGCCGACTGTCCGGCGGCCAGCAGCAGCGGCTGTCGCTCGGGCTGGCCATCGTCGGCCGGCCCGAGCTGGTCTTCCTCGACGAGCCGACGGCAGGGCTGGACCCGCAGGCCCGCCGGAGCACCTGGGAGCTGGTCGAGGCGCTGCGTGCGGACGGCGCCACGGTCGTCCTCACCACCCACCTGCTCGACGAGGCCGAGCGGCTGGCCGACGACGTGGTGGTCGTCGACCACGGACGCGTCGTCGCGGCCGGGACCGTCACAGAGCTCACCTCGCGGGGCACGACCGGTCAGCTGCGCTTCCGCAGCGTCCCCGGGCTCGACCTCGACCAGCTGCTGCTGGCGCTGCCTCCCGGCTGCGCCGCGAAGGAGTCGCCGGCGGGGCAGTACCTCGTCGAGGGGCCGCACGGCGGCGCCATCGATCCGCAGCTGCTGGCCACCGTGACCGCGTGGTGTGCCACCCACGGCGCCATGGCCGCCGACCTGCGGGTCGAGCAACGCAGCCTCGAGGACGTCTTCCTCGAGCTCACCGGGACGGCGCTGCGGACATGAGCGTGGACAGGTGACCTGGCAGACCGGTGAGTTCGCCCCGCGCCCGGGCGCGGCATCCCTTGCCCGGATGCTCGCGGCCCAGACGGCGGCCGAGCTCAAGCTCGTCCTGCGCAACGGCGAGCAGGTGCTGCTGAGCCTGGTCGTCCCGCTCGGGCTGCTCGTCGTGCTGGTCACGGTGCCGTTCATCCCGGTGGAGGGCCCGCGGGCGAACTTCTTCGTCCCGGGCGTGCTGGCGCTGGCGGTGATGTCGACCGCCTTCACCGGCCAGGCGATCGGCGTCGGCTTCGAACGGCAGTACGGCGTGCTCAAGCGGCTGGGCGCCACTGCCCTCCCACGACCGGTGTTGCTGGTCGCCAAGACGCTGACGGTGCTCGCGATCGAGCTGCTCCAGGTCACGCTGCTCTGCGGCGTCGGGCTGGCGCTGGGCTGGGATCCCGCCGGGTCGGTGCTGGCAGTGCTGGCCCTGGTCGTCCTCGGCACTGCCGCCTTCAGCGGCCTGGGGCTGCTGCTCGGCGGGACCCTGCCCGGCCTCACCACGCTGGCCGTGGCCAACCTGCTCTGGTTCGTCCTGCTCGTCCTCGGCGGGGTGCTGTTCCCGGTCTCGGCCTTCGGCGCAGCCGCGCCGCTGCTGTCGCTGCTGCCGACGGCGGCGCTGTCGACCGGGCTGCGCGACGTGCTGGTCGACGGTGCGGCGCTGCCGCTGCTGTCGCTCACGGTGCTGACCGGCTGGGCGGTCGTCTCGCTGGCCGCGGCCAGCCGGCTGTTCCGCTGGGAGTAGGCGGCTGAACGTCACCGCGTCCTAGGCTTGTCCCGTGCCTCCCCGCCCGGCCCCGCGCACGGTGCGCCGGCTCGCCCTCGCGAGCGTGCTGGCCAACAGCGCGATCGTCGTCACCGGCGGAGCCGTCCGGCTGACCTCCAGCGGCCTGGGCTGCCCGACCTGGCCGCGCTGCACGGCCGACAGCTACACGCCGACGGCCGAGTACGCCCTGCACGGCGTCATCGAGTTCGGCAACCGGTTGCTGACCTTCGTCCTGCTGGCCGTCGTGCTGGCGACCACCGTCGCGGTGTGGCGGCAGCGCCCGGTGCGGCCCGGGATGCGCCGCCTGGCGGTGCTCGTCCTGCTCGGCATCCCGGCGCAGGCACTTCTCGGTGGCATCACGGTCCTCACCGGGCTCAACCCGTGGACCGTGATGGGCCACTTCCTGCTGTCCACGGTGCTCATCGCGCTGGCCGTCGTGCTGCACCAACGCGCCCGCGAGGGTGACCTGCCGCCCCGGTCCCTGGTCGGCCCGCCGCTGCGACGGCTCGGCTGGGCCCTGCTCGTGGTCGTCGCCGCCACCCTGGTGGCCGGCACCGTCGTCACCGGCAGCGGCCCCCATTCCGGCGACGCGGCCGCGGGCCGTACCGGGCTGGACCCCGAGGCGGTCAGCCAGCTGCACGCCCATCTCGTCTTCCTGCTGGTCGGGCTCACCGCCGCCTTCTGGGCCGCGCTCAGGGCCACCGGCGCTCCGTCCCGGCCGATGGGCATCCTGCTCGCGGTGGAACTCGCGCAGGGCCTGCTCGGCTTCGTGCAGTACCTCACGGGCCTGCCGGTCGTGCTGGTGGCGCTGCACCTGGTCGGGGCCTGCGCGGTCGTCGTCGCGGCCGTCCATGCGGTGCTCGCGCTGCGGGACCGGGGCCGACCGGTCGGACCACCTTCAACGGATCCTGCGCGCGGCCAGGTGGACGGTGGTCCCCCGTCGGCGCGTCGTACGGCCGACACTCCCGCGACGGCGAAGGCCACCGGCAGGGTCGGCACGAGGTAGACAGGTTCAAGATCTTCGGAACATCCACAGCCCCCTGGTCTTGGGGATCTTCCGAAGATCTTGCTCATGGCGGGGTGCTCCGGGCAGGCACCGACATATCGGTCAGAGCAGCGCGTCGACCGCCACGGCGACGAACAGCAGGGCCAGGTAGCTGATGGACCAGTGGAACAGCCGCATCGGATTGGCCTCGCCGCCGCTGCGGACCCTGCTGCGCAGCAGGTGCGCCTCGCGCAGGAAGACCGCGCCCAGGAGTACGGCGCCGACGGCGTAGACGGGGCCGGAGGGACCGAGCGGGGCCACCAGGAGCAGCGACGTGCCGACCATCGCCCAGGAGTAGGCGACGATCCGGCCGGCGACGACGGACGCGGAGGCGACCACCGGCAGCATCGGCACGGCCGCGGCGGCGTAGTCCTCGCGGAAGCGCATCGCCAGCGCCCAGAAGTGCGGCGGGGTCCAGAAGAAGATGACCAGGAACAGCACGAGCGCCGGCCAGGCGACGGTGCCGGTGACGGCGGACCAGCCGATCAGCACCGGCATGCAGCCTGCGGCCCCGCCCCACACGATGTTCTGTGAGGTCCGCCGCTTGAGCAGCATCGTGTAGACGACGACGTAGAAGGCGATGGCCGTGACGGCGAGCACCGCGGACAGCAGGTTGGTCGTCACGGCCAATCCGACGAACGACAGGACGCCGAGCACCAGGCCGAACACGAAGGCGTTGAACGGCGGCACCGTGCGCTGCGCGAGCGGCCGGCTGGAGGTGCGGTCCATGACCACGTCGATGTCGCGGTCGTAGTAGCAGTTCAGGGCGTTCGCGCTGCCGGCCGCGAGCGAGCCGCCGGTCAGGGTCGCGAGCACCAGCCCCAGGGAGGGCATGCCCTGCTCGGCCAGCACCATGGTCGGGACGGTCGTGACCAGCAGCAGTTCGATGATGCGCGGCTTGGTGAGGGCGACGTAGGCGCCCACGGTGGCCCGCAGTCCGGCCTCACGTCCGCGGCCCGGGACCGCCGTGGCGGCGGTCTGGTCCGCGAGGGTCGTCACGGCGCCGAGTCTACCGACGGGCCCGCGGCCCAGCCTGCCGGGCCGGGGCGGCAGCGGGTTGACGGCTACCCGCCGGGGAACCGCTGGGTCTAGGGTCCGTGGATCACCGTTCCCGCCGCCCGCCCCACCGACGAAGGCGACAGCAGCCATATGACCGCTTCTCAGACCGATGCCCGCCAGCTCGAGTGGACCGACCTCGACCGCGCCGCCGTGGAGGTCTCGCGCGCTCTCGCGATGGACGCCGTGGAGGCCGCCGGTTCCGGCCATCCCGGAACAGCCATGAGCCTCGCGCCGTCTGCCTACCTGATCTACCAGCGGCTGCTGCGGCACGACCCGAGCGACCCGGACTGGACCGGCCGCGACCGGCTCCTGCTGTCCTGCGGCCACACGAGCCTGACGCTCTACGTCCAGCTGTTCCTGTCCGGATACGGCCTGACGGTCGACGACATCGCCCACCTGAGGCAGTGGGGCTCGCTCACCCCGGGCCACCCGGAGCACGGTCACACGCCAGGCGTGGAGGTCACCACCGGGCCGCTCGGGCAGGGCGTCGGGAACGCCGTCGGCATGGCGATGGCGGCGCGCTACGAGCGCGGACTGCTCGATCCCGAGGCGCCGGCCGGTCAGAGCCCGTTCGACCACACGATCTGGTGCATCGCCTCGGACGGCGACCTCGAGGAGGGCGTCAGTGCGGAGGCCTCGTCGCTGGCCGGCCACCAGCGCCTCGGCAACCTCGTGGTCCTCTACGACGACAACCACATCTCCATCGAGGGCGACACGCAGACCGCGTTCAGCGAGGACGTCGTGGCCCGCTACGCCGCCTACGGCTGGCACACGCATCGGGTCGAGGACGGCAACGACGTCCAGGAGGTGTACGCCGCGCTCACCGCGGCCCGGGCGGAGACCGACCGGCCGTCCTTCGTCTCGATGCGCACGATCATCGGCTGGCCCGCGCCGAACCTGCAGAACACCGGCAAGGCGCACGGCGCGGCGCTGGGCGAGGAGGAGGTGCGGCTGACCAAGCAGGCGATCGGCTTCCCGGTGGACGCCAAGTTCCACGCGCCCGACGAGATCGTGCAGCACGCCCGTCAGGTGGTCGAACGCGGCCGTGCCGCCCGTGCCTCCTGGCAGGAGCAGTACGACGCCTGGGCCGCGGCGAACCCGCAGCGCAAGGCGCTGCACGAGCGGATGCAGGCCCGCCGGCTGCCCGACGGCTGGGCCGCAGCACTGCCGTCGTTCGACGCCGACCAGAAGGGGATCGCCACCCGCAAGGCCAGTGGCGCGGTGCTGGCCGCGCTGGGCGAGGTCGTCCCCGAGCTGTGGGGGGGCTCCGCCGACCTGGCGGAGAGCAACAACACCACCATCGAGGGGGCGGCGTCGTTCCTGCCGGAGGGCAACCCGCTGAAGGGTGCCGACCCGTACGGCCGGACACTGCACTTCGGCGTCCGTGAGCACGCCATGGGTGCGGTGATGAACGGCATCACGCTGCACGGCGGCACCCGCGTCTACGGCGGCACCTTCCTGATCTTCAGCGACTACATGCGCGGCGCCGTCCGTCTGGCCGCGCTCATGAAGCTGCCGGTCACCTACGTCTGGACGCACGACTCGATCGGGCTCGGCGAGGACGGGCCGACGCACCAGCCGATCGAGCAGCTTGCCTCGCTGCGCGCGCTACCGGGGCTGGACGTGGTGCGGCCCGCCGACGGCAACGAGACCGCCGTGGCCTGGCGGACGATCCTCGAGACGACCGACCGGCCGGCCGGTATCTGCCTGACCCGGCAGAACGTCCCCACCTTCGACCGGAGCGTGTTCGCGTCCGCCGAGGGCACGGCGAAGGGCGCGTACGTCCTGCGGGATGCGAGCAACGGCGCCCCGGAGGTGCTGCTCGTCGGCACCGGCTCGGAGGTGCAGATCTGCGTCGCCGCACAGGAGATACTGGAGGCCGAGGGCGTCCCGACCCGCGTCGTGTCGATGCCGTGCGTCGAGTGGTTCCGGGCCCAGGACGAGGCCTACCAGCGCGGCGTGTTCCCCGCCGACGTGAAGGCCCGTGTCTCGGTCGAGGCGGCGGTGTCGCAGGGCTGGCACGAGTGGGTGGGCGAGGCCGGTGAGTGCGTGGCGCTCGAGCACTTCGGGGCGAGCGCGCCCTACACGGTGCTCTTCGAGCAGTTCGGGATGACCGCCGAGCGCGTCGTCGCTGCAGCGCGATCGTCGCTGTCGAAGTTGGGCAGGACGACCAACACCGACTAGCTCTGGAGCTGCCCTGATGTCTGCTCTGACCGACCTGACCTCGGCGGGCGTCGCCGTCTGGCTCGACGACCTGTCCCGCGACCGGCTGCGCACGGGGAATCTCGCGGACCTGGTCCGGGAGAAGGAGGTCGTCGGCGTCACGACCAACCCCTCCATCTTCCAGAAGGCGCTCTCGGACGGCGCGGCGTACGACGACCAGGTGCGTGACCTCGCGCTGCGCGGCACCGACGTGGGCGAGGCGGTGCGGATGCTGACCAGCTACGACGTGCGGTGGGCCTGCGACGTGCTGCGCGAGGTCTACGACCGCACCGACGGGGTCGACGGCCGGGTGTCGATCGAGGTGGACCCGAGGATCGCGCAGGACACCGCCCGCACCGTCGCGGAGGCGAAAGCCCTGTGGTGGCTGGTGGACCGGCCGAACCTCTACATCAAGATCCCGGCCACCCGGCCGGGCCTCCCGGCGATCACGCAGGTCCTGGCGCAGGGCATCAGTGTCAACGTGACCCTCATCTTCTCGCTGGAGCGCTACGACGCCGTGATGCAGGCGTTCCTCGACGGCCTGGAACAGGCGAAGGCCGCCGGGCACGACCTGTCGCGGCTCGGGTCCGTGGCGTCCTTCTTCGTGTCACGGGTGGACAGCGCGATCGACGGACAGCTCGACGACGGGGCCGCGCTCCGCGGCACGGCGGCCATCGCCAACGCCCGGCTGGCGTACGCGCACTACGAGCAGGTGTTCAGCAGCGACCGGTGGAGGGCGCTCGAGCAGGCCGGCGCCCGGCCGCAGCGCCCGCTGTGGGCGTCCACCGGGGTGAAGGACCCGGCCTACGACGACACGCGGTACGTCGTCGAGCTGGTGGCTCCCGGCACGGTCAACACGATGCCGGAGGCGACGCTCGAGGCGGTCGCCGACCACGGAGTCGTGCGCGGCGACACCGTCACGACGGCCTATCCCGAGGCGCAGCAGGTGCTCGATGACCTCAAGAGCGCCGGGATCGACTACGACGAGGTCGTGCGACAGCTGGAGGAGGAGGGCGTCGCGAAGTTCGAGGACGCCTGGAACGCGCTGATCGAGTGCGTCACCGAGCAGCTGGAGCAGGCGGGTGCGGACGTGGCGGCCGACGGCGGGACCGTTCCCGCCGGCAGCGGACCCGCCGCGGGTTCGACGCAGAGCGGCAGCGAGTGAGCCAGCCGCGTGCCGGCGAGCCGGTCACCGCAGCCGGGTTCACGGTCCGTACGTCCGGCGCGTCCCTGCTGGAGGCGGCCGGCCGGGTGCTGGCACAGGCGCACGACGCGGGCCTGGCGCAGGCGCTGGTCGACAAGGACGCCACCCTGTGGGGTCCTGAGGCCACGCCCGAGGCCAGCGTGCGGCTCGGCTGGCTGGAGGTCGTCGAGCCCGGCCGGGCGCTGGTGCCGAGGGTGCTGGCCCTGCGCGACGAGCTGCGCGCGGAGGGTGTCGACCGGGTCGTGCTCTGCGGCATGGGCGGGTCCTCCCTGGCCCCCGAAGTGATCTGCAGCACGGCCGGCGTGCCGCTGGTCGTGGTCGACACCACTGATCCGGGGCAGGTCCGGTCGGCCTTCGTGGAGCTCGAGCGCACCGTCGTCGTCGTGTCCTCGAAGTCCGGCGGGACGATCGAGACCGACAGTCACCGGCGGGCTGCGCGGGCGGCTTTCGAAGCGGCCGGGCTGGACCCGTCGCAGCGGATCGTCGTCGTGACCGATCCGGGCTCGCCGTTCGAGCAGGCCTCGAAGCAGGAGGGGACCCGGGCGGTGTTCCTCGCCGACCCCGACGTCGGTGGCCGCTACTCCGCCCTGACGGCCTTCGGCCTGGTGCCCGCCGGCCTGGCCGGGGCCGACCTCGCCGGCCTGCTCGACGAAGCCGCCGCCCTGCAGCCGGCCCTGTCCGCCGACTCCCCCGCGCTGTCGCTCGGCGCCGTGCTCGGCGGCGGCGCCGTCGCCGGCCGGGACAAGCTGGTGCTCGCGCCGGCGCCCGGGCTGGTCGGCTTCGGTGACTGGGTGGAGCAGTTGGTGGCCGAGTCGACCGGCAAGGAGGGCAAAGGGCTGCTGCCCGTCGTCGTCGAGGCGCCGGACGCGCCGGGGACCGAGCCGTCCGCCGACAGCCAGCTGGTCGTCGCCGGAGCGGCAAAGACGCAGGGACCTGCTGTCGGGAGCACGGTCACCGGGCCGCTGGGCGCGCAGTTCCTTGCCTGGGAGTACGCGACAGCGGTAGCCGGCTGGGCGTTGCGCATCAACCCGTTCGACCAGCCGAACGTCCAGGAGAGCAAGGACAACACCGGCGCGATCCTGGACGGTGCGCCGTCGGCCGTACGCCCGCCGCTGTTCAGTGCGGACGGCGTAAACGTGTTCGCGACGGGCGACCTGCTGGCCGGCGTCGACACCCTCTCGGGGGCGCTCGCCGCGCTGCTGGCAGCTGTGCCCGAACGCGGCTACCTCGCCGCGATGGCCTACCTGGACCGGCAGGCCGACGCCTCGGCAGCGCAGTTGCGGGCGGTCCTGGCCCGGCGGCTGGCGCATCCGGTCACCTTCGGCTGGGCCCCTCGTTTCCTGCACTCGACCGGGCAGTTCCACAAGGGCGGGCCGCAGACCGGGGTCTTCCTGCAGATCACCGGAGCCGTGGCCCACGACCTCGAGGTGCCCGGCCGGCCGTTCACGTTCGGCGGCCTGCAGGCCGCCCAGGCGCTCGGCGACCTGCGGGCCCTGGACTCCCGCGGCCGGCCGGTGCTGGCGCTGCACCTGACCGACCGTGCGCAGGGGCTCCGCGCGCTGCTGGCGGCGGCCGGCGGCCGATGACCTCCACCGGGCCGAACCCGCTGCGCTCCCCCGGCGACCGGCGGCTGCCACGCGTCCCGGGGCCGTGCGTCCTGGTCGTCTTCGGGGTGACCGGCGACCTGGCCAGGAAAAAGCTGATCCCGGCTGTCTACGACCTGGCCAACCGCGGACTGCTGCCGCCGGGCTTCGTGCTGCTCGGCTTCGCCCGCCGCGACTGGGGTGACGGCGACTTCGAGCAGCTGGCCCGCTCGGCGGCCGAGAAGGGCGCCCGTACCGAATTCCGCGAATCGACCTGGCACCGACTGCAGGACGCCATCAGGTTCCTGCCGGGCAGCTTCGACGACGATGCGGCGTTCGACCTGCTCGCCCGCACGCTGCGGGAGCTGGACGCCACTCACGGGACGCAGGGCAACGCGGCGTTCTACCTGTCGATCCCGCCGGCGGCGTTCCCGACGGTGCTCAAACAGATGCAGCGCACCGGCATGTCCGACAACCGGCAGTCAGGCGGCTGGCGGCGGGTCGTCGTGGAGAAGCCGTTCGGGTACGACCTGCCGTCGAGCCAGGCCCTCAACGGCCTGGTGGACGACGTCTTCACCGCCCAGGACGTCTTCCGCATCGACCACTACCTGGGCAAGGAGACAGTCCAGAACCTGCTGGCGCTGCGCTTCGCCAACACCCTGTTCGAGCCGATCTGGGGCAGCCACTTCGTCGACTCGGTCCAGATCACGATGGCCGAGGACGGCGGCATCGGCGGCCGCGCCGGCTTCTACGAGCAGACCGGTGCGGCCCGCGACGTCCTGCAGAACCACCTGCTGCAGCTGCTCGCGCTCACCGCGATGGAGGAGCCGGTCGGCTTCGACGCCGAGAGCCTGCGCACCGAGAAGCGCAAGGTGCTCGGCGCGCTCAAGCCACCGGCCGACCTGGCGGCCTACACCGTCCGCGGTCAGTACGACCAGGGGTGGCTGGCGGGCGAGCGGGTCAAGGGCTACCGCGCCGAGGAGGGGGTCGCCGGGGACAGCCGCACCGAGACCTATGCCGCGGTCCGGCTGGAGGTGGAGACGCGGCGCTGGGCGGGCGTGCCGTTCTACCTGCGTACCGGCAAGCGGCTCCCGAGGCGGGTCACCGAGATCGCCGTCGTCTTCCACCGGGCACCGCACCTGCCGTTCGCCAAGACCGACACCGAGAAGCTCGGCGCCAATCAACTGGTCGTGCGGGTCCAGCCGGACGAGGGCGTGACGCTGCGCTTCGGTTCCAAGGTGCCCGGCACCACGATGGAGGTGCGCGACGTGGCGATGGACTTCCAGTACGGCGAGGCCTTCACCGAGGCCAGCCCGGAGGCGTACGAACGGCTGCTGCTGGACGTGCTGCTCGGCGACGCGTCGCTGTTCCCGCGCAACGAGGAGGTCGAACAGAGCTGGCAGGTCATCGACCCGATCGAGCAGTTCTGGGCTGAGCAGAACGCGCAGGGCGGCGAGCCCCACCTCTACCGCGCCGGCGAGTGGGGGCCGCGGGCCGCCGAGCAGATGTTGGCCCGCGACGGCCGGGTCTGGAGGCGACCTTGACGACTGCGTCGTGCCGGAGGCACACATGACGACTGCGTCGTGCCGGAGGCACGCATGACGACGCTCTGGGACACCACCGGCACGGCCGTGGTCAAGGCGCTCGCGGCCGAGCGGCGGCAGGCCGGCTCGGTCTCGAGTGGGCTGGCGCTGACCCTCGTCGTCGTCGTCGAGGAGAGCAAGGTCGAGCAGGCCGAGCAGGCGGCCACGCGGGCCGCCGCCGCGCACCCGTGTCGGCTGATCATCGTGGTGCGGCGCCGGCCGGACGCGCTGGAGGCCCGGCTCGACGCCGAGGTCCTCATCGGCGGCCGCCTCGGGCCCGGCGAGGCGGCCGTGCTGCGGATGTACGGACGGCTGGCCCTGCATGCCGAGTCCGTCGTGCTGCCGCTGCTCGCGCCGGACGCCCCCGTCGTCACGTGGTGGTACGGCCAGCCGCCGCACCGCATCGCCCACGACCCGCTGGGCGTGCTGGCCGATCGGCGTGTGACGGACACCTCGCTGGCGGCGGATCCCCTCGCCTCGCTGGCCCAGCGGGCCCAGGACTACGCCCCGGGTGACACCGATCTGGCCTGGACCCGCGCGACACTCTGGCGGGCGCTGTGCGCCGCCGCCTTCGACTCGGTGACCTCGGCCGCGCAGCGGGCAGAGGTGCACGGGGAGCCGGAGGACCCCACGCGGGCGCTGCTGGCGGGCTGGCTGGCGTCGCGGCTGGGGGTGCAGGCCTCGCTGGTCGACAGCGACGGCCCCGGCATCACCGGTGTGTCCCTCGCGCTCGAGGACTGCGAGGTCCGGTTGAGTGCGGGTGACGGGCAGACGGTGACGCTGCGCCGCAGCGACCAGCCCGATCGGACGCTGCCGCTGGAGCGCCGCGGGCTCGGTGACCTGCTGGCCGAGGAGCTGCGGCGGCTCGACGCCGACGAGACCTACGCCGCGGCGCTGGCTGCAGCGACCGGTGTCGGCGGGCTGTCGGACCGGCCGGCGATCCGCACCCACGTCTGGCACGACCCCAGCGACGCGGGTGATCCGGACCCGGCGCTGACGACCTCGTGACGTCCGCCCCCACCGTGGTGGTGGTCGCCGACCCGCAGGTGCTGGCGGCGGCGGTGGCCGCCCGGCTGCTCACCCGGCTGGTCGACGCGCAAGCGCTACGCGGCTCGGCCTCGGTCGTGCTGACCGGCGGCGGTGTGGGGATCGCCGCGCTCGACGCCGTGCGCCGTTCCGGGGCACGGCAGGCGGTGGACTGGCGCCGGGTCGACATCTGGTGGGGTGACGAAAGGTACGTGTCGGCCGACGACCCCGAGCGCAACGAACGGCAGGCGTGGGAGGCCCTGCTCGACGCGCTCGACCTGGACCCGGCGCGCGTGCACCCGATGGGAGCGCTGGGCGGGCCGGACGGGCAGGACGCCGACGCCGCGGCGGCGCGTTACGCCGACGAGCTGCGCCGGGCCGCGCCGCCGGACCACGAGATCCCGCCGTTCGACGTGCTGCTGCTCGGGATGGGTGCGGAGGGTCACACCGCCTCCATCTTCCCGGAGTCGCCGGCGGCCCACGACGACCGGCTCGTCGTCGGCGTGCACGGCTGCCCGAAGCCGCCCCCGACCCGGATCACCCTGGGCTTCTCCGCGCTCGGGGCCGCGCGGGAGGTCTGGATGGTGGTGGCGGGCGCGGAGAAGGCCCCGATGGTCAGGATGGCGCTGGGTGGCGCGGGGCGGGTGGGGGTGCCGGCCGCCGGCGTGACCGGCCGCGCAGCGACGCTGTGGCTGCTGGACGAGGCCGCGGCGGCCGACCTGCCGCGGGAGCTGCGCCGCCGCTGACCAGGGTCAGCGGTTGCCGCGGAGCTTGGCGAGGGCCTCGGCCAGGATCGCCTCGCCGTCCTCGACGTTGCGGCGCTCGCGCACGTAGGCCAGGTGCGTCTTGTAGGGCTCGACCTTCGTCTGGGCCGGCGGGTTGTCCTTGTCCTGGCCGGCCGGAAAGCCACACCGCCGGCAGTCCCAGGTGTCGGGAACGGACGCGTCGTCGGCGAACGAGGGGCGCGTCTCGTGCGCATTGGCACAGTAGAAGGCGATGCGCCGCCGGGGCGCGGCCTCGCCGCGCTCCGCCTCGCCCATCGGACCGGCGCCCACCCGGCTGCCCCTGATCGCGTTGCCACCTGCCACGGACTGCTCCTCGCTCGAAATTGATGCTGCTGGTGGGGTTGCCGCTCTACAGGGGCGCGGCGGCCGGTGTCTCCTTGAGCAGCAGGCCCAGGGCGATGATGCAGACCACCCAGACCAGCCCGCACACGATGGTCAGCCGATCCAGGTTCTTCTCCACGACGGCGCTGCCGCCGAGCGAGGAGGAGACGCCACCGCCGAACATGGTGGACAGGCCGCCGCCCTTCCCCTTGTGCAGCAGGACGAGCACGATGAGCAGGATGCTCGTGATCGTCAGGAGGATGGACAGGAAGGTCACCACGGTCTGGCTCCGTTCGGGGCGGTGCGTAGGCAGGTCGAGGGGGGAGCACTCAGGATAGCCGGGCGGGCCCTCCCGGCGGGTCGGTTCAGCTATCCGCCGACCACCTGGACGGCCTCGGCGAAGTGGCAGGCGGCCGGGTGGCCCTGACCGCGGTCGGTCAGCTCCGGCGGGTCTGTGGCGCACAGCTCCTGCGCCTTCCAGCAGCGGGTCCGGAAGCGGCAGCCGGACGGCGGGTTCGCGGGGCTGGGTACGTCGCCGGTCAGCATGATCCGCGTCTTGTGCGCCCGCGCCACCGGGTCGAGCACCGGCACCGCCGACAGCAGGGCCTGGGTGTACGGGTGGGCCGACTTCTCGTAGATGTCGTCCTCCGTGCCGATCTCGACGATGCTGCCGAGGTACATCACGGCGACCCGGTCGCTGATGTGCCGGACGACCGACAGGTCGTGGGCGATGAAGACGTACGCCAACCCGAAGTCGCGCTGGAGCTCCTCGAGCAGGTTGACCACCTGCGCCTGCACCGACACGTCGAGAGCGGAGACCGGCTCGTCGCAGACGATGATCTCGGGTTGCAGCGCCAGGGCCCGGGCGATGCCGATGCGCTGACGCTGTCCTCCGGAGAACTGGTGCGGATAGCGGTTGACGAAGTCGGGGTTGAGGCCGACCCGGGCCAGCAGCTCGCGGACCTGCCTCTGCCGGTCGGCCTTGCGGACCACGTCGGGGTGGATCTCCCACGGCTCGCCGACGATGTCACCGACGGTCATCCGCGGGTTCAGCGAGGAGTACGGGTCCTGGAAGATGATCTGGATGTTGCGGCGGAGCCGGCGCAGCTCCTTGCCGGACAGGCTCGTGACGTCGGTGCCCTTGTAGAAGATCCTGCCGGCGGTCGGCTTCTCGAGCTGCATGATCAGCTTGGAGACGGTGGACTTGCCGCAGCCCGACTCGCCCACCAGGCCGAGTGTCTCGCCGGCGTCCAGCGTGAAGCTCACGCCGTCGACGGCGCGCACCTGGCCGACCGTCTTCTTGAAGACGATGCCCTGCGTCAACGGAAAGTGCTTGACCAGGCCCTCGACCCGCAGCAGCGGCTCACCGCCGGCCGCGCCCGGCACGGTCGTCGTCGCTGTCTCAGTGGTCACCCAGCACCTCTTCGGCGTAGTGGCAGGCGCTGCGGCGGCCGGGGACGACCTCGAGCAGCGGGGGCAGCGCCGTCGGGCAGTAGTCGGTGGCGCGCGGGCAGCGTGGATGGAACGGACAGCCCGCGGGCAAATCCGCCAGGTTCGGCGGCGCACCGACGATCGGGTTGAGCCGCTGGCCCTTCTGGTCCACCCGGGCGATCGACGCCATCAGGCCCTCGGTGTACGGCATCGCGGGCGCCGCGAACACCGCGTCGGTAAGGCCGGTCTCGACGATCCGCCCCGCGTACATCACCGCGACCCGGTCGGCGATCTCGCCGACGACACCGAGGTCGTGCGTGATGAGGATCAGGCCCATCCCGGTCTCCTGCTGGAGGCCGGTGAGCAGGTCCATGATCTGCGCCTGGACGGTCACGTCGAGCGCGGTGGTCGGCTCGTCGGCGATCAGCACCGCCGGGTCCAGCGCGATCGCCATGGCGATCATGACGCGCTGGCGCATGCCACCGGAGAACTGGTGCGGGTAGTCTCCGACCCGTTCTTTGGCCGACGGGATGCGCACCCGGTCCATCAGCTCGATCGCGGCCTTCTTCGCGTCGGCCCGGGAGGCGCCCCGGTGCCGGCGGAACATCTCGCCGATCTGGGCGCCGACGGTGAAGACCGGGTTGAGCGAGGACAGCGCGTCCTGGAAGACGATGGAGATCTCCTCGCCCCGGATGTCGCGCTGCTCCCTGGCGCCCATGGTCAGCAGGTTGCGACCCTTGTAGCGGATCTGCCCGCCGGTGACGAAGCCGGGCGGCGAGTCGAGGATGCCCATGATCGCCTGGGCGCTGACGGACTTGCCGCAGCCGGACTCGCCGAGGATCGCGAGCGTCTCGCCGGCGGCGAGGGTGTAGCTGATGCCGTTGACGGCGTTCACCACGCCGTAGTCGGTGCGGAACTCGACAGAGAGGTCGTCCACCTCGAGCAGCGGTGCGCCGCTGTCGGGGGCGCCCTCGGGAACGGCCAGAGCACTCGTCATGTCACCGCAGCTTCGGGTCGAGGGCGTCGCGCAGCGCGTCACCGAGCAGGATGAAGGACAGCACGGTCACGGACAGGAAGATGCTGGGGAAGAAGATGATGTGCGGTGCGGTGCGGATGAGCCGCTGTCCCGAGCCGATCTGCAGCCCCCAGGAGATCGCGGGCAGCTGCAGGCCTATGCCGAGGAAGGACAGCGTCGCCTCGGCGGCGATCACACCGCCGATGAAGATCGTCGCGTAGACGAGGACCGGGGCGATCGCGTTGGGCAGGATGTGCCGCAGCAGGATGCGGGCGTCACCGGCGCCCATCGCACGCGCCGCTAAGACGTAGTCGGTCTCCCTGATCGAGATGACCGTCGACCGGAACAGGCGCAGGAAGGTCATCCACGACAGCGCGATGAGCGCGAGACCCACCTGCAGCAGTCCACGGTCGGCGAAGACGTTGAGGATCAGGATCGCGCCGAGGATCAGCGGGAGGCCGTAGACGACGTCGGTGATGCGCGCGATGAGCGTGTCGAACCAGCCGCCGAAGTAGCCGGCCAGGCCGCCCAGGACGACGCCGATGACCATCGCGCCTCCCATGACGAACACGCCGATGATCATCGAGACGCGCGCACCGTGGATGACGTTGGAGTAGTAGTCGCAGCCGAAGATGTCGTAGCCGAACCAGGCACCGTTGGTGCCGGGACCCTGCTTGGAGTTCGACAGCTGGCAGTTCTCGATGGGGCCGACGCTCGTGAACAGCCCCGGGAAGGCAGCCATCACGGTCAGGATGCTCAGCAGGAAGGCGGCGATCAGGAAGAGCTTGTTGCGCCGCAGCTCCCGCCATGCGTCGGACCACAGGCTGGCCTGTCGCAGGTTCTCGGTCGTCTTCGGCAGCTCCGAGTCGCGACTGACCGAGCTCGGCGGGATGGTCTCGTCGCCCACGCCGACGCTGCGGCGCTGGCCGGACTCGTCGTCGACGATCAGGCCGTGCTCGGTGGCCTCCTCGTCCTTGCGGTACCGGTCACTCATAGCGGATCCGGGGGTCGAGGGCCGCGTAGAGGACGTCGACCACGAGGTTGAAGAAGATGTAGACGAAGACGAACAGCGTCACGATGCCGACGACGACGGTGCCCTCTTGCGTCTGGATCGCCTGGAAGACCGCGCGACCGAGACCCGGGATGTTGAAGATGCCCTCGGTGACGACCGCGCCGGACAGCAGCGTGCCCAGATCGGCCCCGAGGAAGGTGACCACCGGGATGAGGCTGTTGCGCAGGGTGTGCTTGCCGACCACCGTCGCCGGGCTCAGTCCCTTGGCCCTGGCGGTGCGCACGTAGTCGTTCCGTAGGTTCTCGACGAGCGACGTGCGGGTCAGGCGGGCGACATAGGCCAGTGACAGGGCGGCCAGGACGAAGCCCGGCAGGATATAGCCCTTGAAGCCGTCGGCGACACCGGCGATGGGGAAGATCCCGAGCCGCAGGCCCAGCGCGTACTGCGCCAGGAAGCCCAGCACGAAGACCGGGATCGACACGATGAGGGTGGTGGTGACGAGCACCAGGTTGTCGAAGAACGACTTCTGCCGGATGCCGGCCAGCACGCCGGCCAGCAGCCCGAAGATCGCCTCGAACGCCAGCGCCACCAACGCGAGCTTCACCGTCACGAGGGCGCTGCGCTCGAGGATGTCGGAGACCGGTCGGCCGCTGAAGTCGGTGCCGAGGTCGCCCTGGGCGAGGTTCCCGACGTATTTGCCGTACTGCACCAGCAGCGGGTCGTCGAGGTTGTAGCGGTCCCGCAGCTCCTGCTGCACCGCCGGCGAGATCGGGCGGTCCCCGCCCAGCGCCCGGATCGGGTCGCCGGGCAGCGCGAACACCATCGCGAAGATGAGGAACGACGCGCCGATCAGGACCGGTATCGCCAGCAGCAGGCGGCGCACGATGTAGCGGGCCATGACCCTCCAGATTCCCGGGACCCCTACCTGCCCCCGGCGGGTGGCCGGACCAGCTAGGACGAGCAGACACCGAGCGCGGTGGCGTTCGGCTCGGACGAGCAGCGGCAGCCCCCGGGCAGACCGCCGGAAGCCTAGGTCACGAACGCCGCCGACGGGCAGCCCGACCACGACGACGCGCCGCGGCGCACAGGAACGGCGTGCCACCGGCGCAGAGCGCCGTGCGACACGCCGTTCCCGGCCCGGGGGG
>JBBDWV010000045.1:0-37358 GCA_040902655.1 Mycobacteriales bacterium | reverse complement strand
CCGCCCCCGGCCGCGCACTACTGGTTGACCGTGACGTCCTCGAGGACGACCCGGGTGAACGCGTTGATCTTCACGTTGCTGACCTTGTCGGAGTGCACGCCCTGCACCAGTCCGAAGAACATCGGCATGATCGGCATGTCCTCCAGCAGCACGTCCTCGGCCTCCTGGTACTTCGTCACGGCCTCGTCGTTGTCCTCGGCCGTGTTGCCTTCCTTGACCAGCTTGTCGAACTCCGGGTTCGAGTAGAACGCGGTGTTCGAGCCGTTCGGCGGCAGCGCGCCGGTGCTGTAGAGGGGCTCGAGGTAGTTCTGCGGGCTCGGGTAGTCCATCGCCCAGCCGAGCCGGAACGGCCCGGTGAAGCCCTTGTCATCGGCCTTCGGGAGGTACTCCGCGAACTGCAAACCACCCTGGAGCTTGTAGGTGACGCCCAGGTTGTCGCGCAGGTTGTTCCCCACGGCCTGGACCCACTCGTCGTGGCCGGCGCCGGCGTTGAACCACAAGTCGACCGGCTTGCTGGTGTCGAAGTCGGTCTGCTCGAGCAGCGCCTTGGCCTCGTCCGGCTTGTACTCGCAGTACTTGCAGGCGTCCTCGCGGTGACCGTCCACGACCGGGGAAATGGCGGAGTAGGCGGGCTGGCGGGTGCCGTTGAAGATGGCCTCCGTGATGCCCTTGCGGTCGACCGCCATCGAGAACGCCTGGCGGACCTTGGGGTCGGCGAAACGGGGGTCGTACGTCGGGAAGCCCATGTACTGGAAGCTGGAGCTGGGCCGCTCGATGTAGCGGTCGCCGAACTCGTCGGGCGCCGTGCTGATGGCGTCCGGCGGGATGGTGTCGACGATGTCGAGCTGGCCGCCCTGCACGTCGGTGTAGGCGGTGTTGACCTCGGTGTAGATCTTGATCTCGACGGAGTCGGCCTTGGCCTTGTCCTCCGGGTAGTCCTCGAAGCGGCTCAGGGTGATGCCCTGCCCCGGCACGAGCTCGGTGTCGGCCTTGAAGGGGCCGTTGCCGTTCGGCTTCTTGCCGAAGGCATCCTGCGCGGCCTTGTCGGCGAAAAACGACTCGGGCAGCGGGTAGAACGCTGAGTACCCCAGGGTGATCGGGTACTGCCGGAACGGCTCCTTGAGCGTGACCTCGAAGGTCTTGTCGTCGACCTTGTTCAGGCCGGACAACTCGGTGCCCGCCGGCTCCTTGCCCTCCTCGGCCTGCAGGTCGTCATAGCCCTCGACGTTGCCGAAGAAGTACGAGTTGCCCTGCGCGTTGGTCGACAGGGCCGCGAAGTTCCAGGCCTGAAGGAAGGAGTCGGACGTGACAGGGGTGCCGTCGTGGAACGTCCAGTCCTTGAGCTTGATCGTCCAGGTCTTGGAGTCCTCGGACTCGATCGACTCCGCGACACCGTCCATCTGCTGCTCGGAGCTGTCGGCGTCGTAGGTCACGAGCCCGGTGAAGAGCGCGTCGACGACCTGGCCGCCCTCGGTCTCACTGGTGTTGCTCGGGATCAGCGGGTTCTCGGGCTCACCGATGTACATCGAGAAGGTGCCGCCGCTCTGGCCCTCGTCGCTGCTGACATCCTCACCCTCGCCGCCGCCGCCGCCGCCGCACGCCGTCGCGGCGAGCGCGAGCGCGAGCAGCGAGGCGCTGACACGCATTCTCTTCCTGTGGACCTGCACCGGCTGTTCCTCCTTCTCCCGCGCGCGGGAGTACCGATCTGTCCGGGCACACCGCCCGGCTGGAATGGCGGAGTCTAAGCACCCGCAGGTGACCCGACGGGGCGACCTGCCGACTCCCGCACCGAATCGTGATGGGGCCGTGACGCAGTGGCCGGGGTGTGATCCCTCAGCCGGCCGAGAGGCGGCACAGCGCGGCGAACTCCTCGGCATCCAGGCTCGCGCCACCGACCAGCGCGCCGTCCACGTCCGGCTGGGCCATCAGCGCCTCGACGTTCGAGGACTTCACCGAGCCGCCGTAGAGCACCCTTACGCCGTCCGCCAACTCGCCCGGGTACAGCCGGGCGAGCGTCTGGCGCACCTCGGCACACACCTCCTGGGCGTCCTGCGGGGTGGCCACCTCACCGGTGCCGATCGCCCAGACCGGTTCGTAGGCCAGCACCAGGGTGCGGGCCTGCTCGGCGGGCACGCCCTTCAGCGCCGCGGCCACCTGCGCGACGCAGTGCTCGACCTGCCCGTCCCGCTGCCGGACGTCCAGGCCCTCACCGACGCACAGGATCGGCGTGAGCCCGTGCCGCAAAGCCGCCTGCACCTTCGCGGCCACCACCTCGTCGCTCTCGGCGTGGTATTGCCGACGCTCGCTGTGGCCCACCAGCACGTACGTGCAGCCGAGCTTGGCTAGCATCGCGCCGCTGACCTCGCCGGTGTAGGCGCCGCCGTCGTGCACCGACAGGTCCTGAGCGCCGTACCGGATCCGCAGTTTGTCGCCGTCCACCAGCGTCTGGACGCTGCGCAGGTCGACGAACGGCGGGATGACCGCGCACTCGACCGCGTCGTGGTCGGCCGGTGTCAGGCTGAAGGCGAGTTTCTGCACCAGCGCGATGGCCTCGAGATGATTGAGGTTCATCTTCCAGTTGCCGGCCATCAGCGGCACGCGGGCCACCTAGTCCTCCAGAACGGTGAGGCCTGGCAGTGCCTTCCCCTCGAGGTACTCCAGGCTCGCACCTCCCCCGGTACTGATGTGGGTGAAGCGCGCCTCGTCGATACCGAGTGCCCGCACGGCCGCGGCGCTGTCGCCCCCGCCCACGACGGTCAACGCGGTCTCGCCGCCCGAGCTGAGCGCCGCGACGGCCTCGGCGACCCCGCGGGTGCCCTCGGCGTACGGCGCCAGCTCGAACACCCCCATCGGGCCGTTCCAGAAGACGGTCTGCGCCCCGGCCAGCGCGTCGGCGAACACCAGCACGCTCTTCGGGCCGATGTCCAGTCCCATCCGGTCCCCCGGGATGGCCGTCGCGTCGACCACGTCGTGGGCGGCGTCGGCGGCGAACCGCTCGGCCGCGATCACGTCGACCGGCAGCACCACCTTGCCGGTCTCGAGGAAGGCCCGGCAGGTGTCCAGCTGGTCGGGCTCGAGCAGGCTCGAACCGACGTCGTGGCCCTGTGCCGCGAGGAAGGTGAAGCACATCCCGCCGCCGACGAGCAGCGTGTCGACCTTGGGCAGCAGCGCCTCGATCACCGTGAGCTTGTCGCTCACCTTCGACCCGCCGAGCACCACGACGTACGGCCGGGCCGGCGTCTCTGTCAGCCGCCGGAGGACCGCGACCTCGGCGGCGACGAGCGGCCCAGCCGCATGCGGGAGGCGCTGCGCGACGTCGTAGACGCTGGCGTGCCTGCGGTGCACGGCGCCGAAGGCATCGTCGACGTAGAGGTCGGCCAGGCCGGCCAGCCGGTCGGCGAAAGCGCCTCGCTCGGCTTCGTCCTTGCTGGTCTCGCCCGGCGCGAAGCGAACGTTCTCGAGCAGGACGACGCGGTCGGCCTCGGCGGCGCGCACGGCCTCGGCGGCCGACTCCCCCACCACGTCCTCGGCGATGCGGACGGGGACGCCCAGCAGCTCCTGCAGCCGCTCGCCGACCGGCGCGAGGCTGAAGGCCGGGTCGGGCGCGCCGTCCGGCCGCCCCAGGTGGGCCGCCACGACGACCTTGGCCCCGCGGTCCAGCAGGTCCCGCAGCAGCGGGACGCTGGCCCGGATCCGCCCGTCGTCGGTGATCGTCCTGCTGCCCCCCGGGCCGTCCTCGAGCGGGACGTTGAGGTCGCAACGGACGAGGACCCGCCGGCCCCGGACGTCGAGGTCCTTCGCCTGGCGCATCCGCTAGAGGGTCTGTGCCACGTGGCTGACCAGGTCGACGAGGCGGCTGGAGTAGCCCCACTCGTTGTCGTACCAGCCGACGACCTTGACCGAGTTGCCGCTGGACATCGTGAGCTGGCCGTCGAGCGTGCAGGACGCCGGGCTCTGGACGATGTCGGAGCTGACGATGGGGTCCTCGGTGTAGACGAGGAAGCCCTTCAGCGGGCCGTCGGCGGCCTCGCGGTACGCGGCGTTGACCTGCTCGGCGGACGCCGGATTGGTCAGCGTGACGACCAGGTCGGTCACCGAGCCGGTCGGCACGGGGACGCGCAGGGCGATGCCGTCGAGCTTGCCCTTGAGCTCGGGCAGGACGAGTGCGGTCGCCTTGGCGGCGCCGGTGCTGGTCGGGATGATGTTCTGAGCGGCGGCCCGGGACCGGCGCAGGTCCTTGTGCGGCATGTCCTGCAGCTGCTGGTCCGCGGTGTAGGCGTGGATCGTCGTCATCAGGCCCTGCTCGATACCGAACGAGTCCTGCAGGACCTTGGCCATCGGCGCGACGCAGTTGGTGGTGCACGAGGCGTTGGACACGACGACCTGGCTGCCGTCGTACCGGTCGTGGTTGACGCCCATGACGATGGTGACGTCCTCGTCGCTGGCCGGTGCCGAGATGATGACCTTTTTCGCGCCCCCCTGGTCGACGTGCTTGCGCGCATCGGAGGCCTTGGTGAAGAAGCCGGTGGACTCGACGACGATGTCGACGCCCAGATCGCCCCACGGCAGCGCCCCCGGGTCGCGCTCCGCGAGGGCCCGCACGGTGCGGCCGTCGACGCTGAGGCCGTCGCCGGTCACCTCGACGACGCCGGGGAACCGGCCCAGGATGGAGTCGTATTTGAGCAGGTGGGCCATCGTCGTGATGTCGCCCAGGTCGTTGAACGCGACGATCTCCACGTCCTGACCACTGGCCTGGACTGCTCGGAAGAAGTTGCGGCCGATCCGGCCGAAGCCGTTGATTCCCACGCGGACGGTCACTGTGGTGCTCCCTCTGCTCGACGGCGCTGTCGGTCCCGGAGCCGAACCTAGCCGAGCCGGACGCACGAGTCAGCACGGGTCGGGCAGGTGGACGAGCGGGCGTCGGTCAGGCGACAGCCACCAGCGACTCGGTGCGGGCGGACGTGCGGAGCGCCTCGAGCACCCGGGCGACGACCAGCAGGTCACCGAGATCGGCCGCCCACGGCCACACCTGCGCGGGCACGTCCCGGCCGCCGGTGGCCTGCGCCAGCGCGGCGGCCGCCGCCACCAGCCCTGGGTGCACCCCGGGGGGCGCCCACGGCGACGGCGGCGGCAGCGGGAGCACGGCGCCGCCTTCCCAGCACGCCCCGCCCGGCCCCGCCTCCAGCCGCGCGGTGGCGAAGGACAGCCGTACCAGCGGTGCCGGCCCCTCGTGACTGACCAGCACGGTGGCGCCGGAACCGGTCAGCAGCGCCCACGACACGGGGGTGCCGCCGGGCAGCTCGCCGGCCGGCAGCGGCGCCGGTGCCGCGGCCACCGCGGCCACCTCGCCGCACCAGGACGCTGTCAGGTCGACCAGCTCGGCCGCCGCCTGGCGTCCGCGCGGCCAGCCGCGGACGGTCACCTGCACCGGCGGCCCGGCCGCGAGCGGCAGCGCGGCCGCCACGACCCGCGCCCACGGCTCCCAGCGGGCGACCAGCCCGACCACCACGTCGGCAGCCTCCGGAACGGCCCGCGCGGCGCGTACGACATCGGGGTCGAGCGGGGCGGCGGTCGGCAGGAACAGCAGCAGCCCGCTCTCACGGAGCTCGGGCAGCAGCACCGCGAGGTCGCGGTCGTCGCCGTCGACGGCAACCCCGTCCAGCAGCGGGTCCCCGGACACCTCGGCCGGCTCGACGTAGGTGGCGGCGTCCCACCGGTCGAGGTACGGGTCGGCCGAGAGCACCCCGCGCAGGGACCAACCGGCGGCGCGCAGCGGTGCGGGGTCCACCGGGCCGGCCAGCGCCATGGTCGGCGGTGTGCCGGGGGCGCGGCCCCGTCGCGCCGCCCGCGCAGCCGCGCTCATCCCCCTCCCCCTTGCGTCATGCTGCGCCCCGCTCGAGCTGCTCCGCTGAGCAGGACGCAAGGGCAAGGCGTCACGGGCTGTCGGAGAGCATTTCCGGCGTGACGCTCGACTCGGTGTCGGGGATGCCGAGCTCGGCGGCCCGTTTGTCGGCCATCGCCAGCAGGCGCCGGATCCGTCCGGCCACGGCGTCCTTGGTCATCGGGGGGTCGGCCAGCGCACCCAGCTCCTCCAGGGAGGCGTTGGCGTGCTCGCGGCGCAGCCGGCCGGCCAGCAGCAGGTGCTCGGGCGCGTCGTCGCCGAGGATCGCCAGCGCGCGCTCCGCGCGGGCGCCGGCGGCCACGGCCGCACGGGCCGAGCGGCGCAGGTTCGCGTCGTCGAAGTTGGCCAGTCGGTTGGCGGTGGCCCGGACCTCGCGCCGCATCCGCCGGTCCTCCCAGGCGAGCACCGCTTCGTGCGCACCCAGCCGGGTGAGCAACACGCCGATCGCGTCGCCGTCACGGACGACGACGCGGTCCACCCCCCGCACCTCGCGCGCCTTGGCCGCCACGCCCAGCCGGCGGGCGGCGCCGACCAGCGCCAGGGCCGCTTCCGGACCGGGGCAGGTGATCTCGAGCGAGCAGGACCGGCCCGGCTCGGTCAACGAGCCGTGGGCGAGGAACGCCGCGCGCCAGGCGGCTGCCGCGTCGCAGGTGCCACCGCTGACGACCTGTGGCGGCAGGCCACGCACCGGGCGGCCGTGCCCGTCGACGAGGCCCGCCTGGCGAGCCAACCCATCGCCGTCCTTGGAGACGCGGACGACATAGCGGTTGCCCTTGCGCAGGCCACCGGCGGCGACGACGTGGACGTCGCTGGCGTGGCCGTAGACCTCGGCCAGCTCCTTGCGCAGTCGGCGGGCCGTCGAGCCGGTGTCCAGCTCGGCCTCCACCACGATCCTGCTGCCGGGACCACCCGGCCCACCGCCCCCGACCAGGTGCAGCCCGCCGGCGAAGCGGAGCAGGGCGGAGATCTCTGCTTTGCGGCAGCAGGGCCGCGTCACGGTGAGCCGGGACAGCTCGTCCTTGACCGCTGCGGTCATCGCCATGCACGTGCCTCCGGGGTCGAACTGTCTGCAGAGGAATCGTCCGCCAGGACGTGACCGAGCGCGGCGGCCAGCCGGTCCGGGTCGTGTCGGGGCGTGCCGTCGTCGCGGGCGACCGGCGCGAGTACCAGGCGGCCCCCGGCCGCGGCGACTGCGGACATCAGACCATGTGGCTCGCCCACCGCGTCCTGGTCGCCCAGAACCACGTCGAGCCGCAGGTCGGGCGCATGAGCGACCAGCGCGTCGAGGTGTGCCTCGGGTGAGAAACCATCGGTTTCTCCGGCCTGCTCGGCCAGGTTGAGGCAGACCAGCCGGCGGGCGCGGGTGGTGATCAGCACCTCCCGCAGGCCCGGTACGAGCAGGTGCGGCAGGACGCTGGTGAACCAGGACCCGGGGCCGAGGACGACCCAGTCGGCCTCCTGCACGGCCTGCACCGCCTCCTCGCAGGCCGGCGGGTCGGCGGGGCGGAGCTCGACGGCGGCGACGGTCCCGGTGGTCGTCGCCACGGCGACCTGGCCGACCACCTCCGACGGCTCGCCCGGATCCTCCGGGTGCAGACCCAGCACCTGGGCGACGATCTCGAGTGGTGCGCGGCTCATCGGCAGCACCCGGCCCACCGCGCCGACCAACGCCCCGGTGAGGTCCAGCGCGGTCACCGGGTCACCGGTCGTGCCCGTCAGCCCGGCGAGCACGAGGTTGCCCACGGCGTGCCCGGCCAGCGGCCCGTCGCCCTCGAACCGGTGCTGGAGAAGAGTCTCCCAGGTGCGGCCCCAGTCGTCGTCGCCGGCCAGCGCGGCGAGCGCCATCCGCAGGTCGCCGGGGGGCAGCACGCCGAGCTCGCTTCGCAGCCGTCCGCTGGAGCCGCCGTCGTCGGCAACCGTGACGACAGCGGTCAGGTGCGGGGTGACCCGTCGAAGGGCCTGCAGTGACGCGGCCAGGCCGTGTCCGCCGCCGAGCGCGACGACGCGCGGGCCGTCGACGGGGCCGGGCGAACCGGCCGCGTGCCGCCCGCTCACTCGCGTCCCAGGTCGCGGTGGACCACCTGCACGTCGATGCCGTCGCCGCCGAGCCGCGCGGCGAGCTGCTCGGTCAGCGCGACGCTGCGGTGCTTTCCGCCCGTGCAGCCCAGGGCCAGCAGGGCGTAGTGCTTGCCCTCGCGTTCGTAGCCCTCGAACACCAGGCGCAGCAGCCCTTCGTACCGGTCGAGGAACTCGGTGGCGCCGGCCTGGGCCAGCACGAACTCGCGGACGGGGGCGTCCTTGCCGGTGTGCGAGCGCAGCTCCGGCACCCAGTGCGGGTTCGGCAGGAAGCGGACGTCGGCAACCAGATCGGCGTCCACCGGCAGGCCGTACTTGAAGCCGAAGGACAGCACCGTCAGGTGCAGCCGGGTGCCGTCGCTGGCGTCCCCGAAGGCGGCCGCGACCTTCCCGCGGAGCTCGTGCACGTTGAGTACGCTGGTGTCGAGCACCAGGTCGGCGCCGCCGCGCAGGTCGCGCAGCAGCCCGCGCTCGCGCAGGATCCCGTCCACCAGCCGGCCGTCGCCCTGCAGCGGGTGCGGTCTGCGGACGCTCTCGAACCGGCGCACCAGGACGTCGTCGCCGGCCTCGAGGAAGAGCACCCGGGCGTGGACGCCGTGCCGCTCGATCTCCTCGAGCGCGGTGCGCAGATCGGAGGAGAAGGCGCGCGAGCGCACGTCGACGACGACCGCGATCCGGCCGACGGCGCCCTGCGAGCGGGAACCCAGGTCGACCATCGTCGGCAGCAGCGACGGCGGCAGGTTGTCCACGACGAACCAGCCGAGATCCTCGAGGCACTTGGCGGCCGTGGAGCGCCCGGCGCCGGACAGGCCGGTGACGACGACGAGCTGCAGGCCCGCGGCCGTCGTCATACGCCGCCCCCGGTGGTGCCGGCCTGTGATGCCGTCATGCCAGCACCTCGCCGGTGACCGGGTCGAACGCCGGCGCCCCGGCCTCCGCCGTCCTGGGCTCGGGAGCGGCGCAGACCGCCGCCAGGACCGCCTCTGCGGTGCGCTTTCCGATGCCTGGTACCTCCATCACCTCATCGATCGTGGCGGCCTTCAACCGCTTGAGCGAGCCGAAGTGTCGCAGCAGCGCCTTGCGCCGGGTGTCCCCCAGCCCGGCGATCCCGTCCAGCGCCGACGCGGTCATCGCCTTGGACCGCTTCTGGCGGTGGTAGGCGACGGCGAAGCGGTGTGCCTCGTCGCGTACCCGCTGCAGCAGGTAGAGCCCCTCGCTGGTGCGCGGCAGGATGACCGGGTCCGGCGAGGCCGGCACCCAGACCTCCTCCAGCCGCTTGGCCAGACCGACGAGGGCGACGTCGTCGATGCCGAGCTCGTCGAGCGCGCTCTGCGCCGCGGCCACCTGCGGCTGGCCGCCGTCGACGACGACCAACTGTGGGGGGTAGGCGAAGCGCCGGGGGCGACCGGTCTCCGGATCGATGCCCGGCCGCTCGGAGCCGGTGTCGTCGAGCTGCCCCGTCTCCGACCGCTCGTCGAGGTAGCGCGCGAAGCGCCGCCGGATCACCTCCCGCATCGAGGCGGTGTCGTCGATGCCGTCGGAGCCGCGCACGGCGAAGCGGCGGTACTCGCTCTTGCGCGCCAGCCCGTCCTCGAAGACCACCATCGAGGCGACGACGTTCGTGCCCTGCACGTGCGAGACGTCAAAGCACTCGATGCGCAGGGGCGCCTCGGCCAGGTCCAGCGCCTCCTGGAGCTCCGACAGGGCCAGCGACCGCGCGGTCAGGTCGCTGGCCCGCTTGGTCTTGTGCAGCGCGAAGGCCTGTGTCGCGTTGCGCCCGACCGTCTCGAGCAGGGCGCGCTTGTCGCCCCGCTGTGGCACCCGGATCTGGACGTTGGTACCGCGCAGGTCGCACAGCCAGGACTGCAGCACGTCCAGGTCCGGGGGCAGGGCAGGCACGAGCACCTCGCGAGGCACGTCGTCGATGTCCCGCAGCGTGACGCCGCCGCCGGGGGTCATCCGCCGATCCACCTCGAGCTCCTCGACGTCGGGATCCGCGCCGTACGCCTGGGCCAGGAACTGCCCCACCAGCTCGCCGGTCGTCAGCTCCTCGACCTTGTCCACAACGAAGCCGCGCTGGCCACGAACCCGGCCGCCACGGACGTGGAAGACCTGCACCGCCGCCTCGAGCTGGTCCTCGGCGACCGCGACGACATCGGCGTCGGTGCCGTCGGCGAGCACGACCGCCTGCTTCTCGGTCGCCCGGGTCAGGGCACCGATGTCGTCGCGGAGCCGGGCCGCCCGCTCGTAGTCCTGCGCGGCCGCCGCCGCGGCCATCTGCCGCTCGAGCCGCTTGACGAAGCGGCCGGACTGGCCGGCCATGAAGTCGCAGAAGTCGTCGACGACCGCCCGGTGCTGCTCCCGGTCGATCTTGCCGACGCAGGGGGCCGAGCACTTGTCGATGTAGCCCAGCAGGCACGGGCGGCCGACCTGCCCGGCCCGCCGGAAGACACCGTTGGAGCAGGTACGGGCCGGGAAGACGCGCAGCAGCAGGTCGAGCGTCTCCCGGATCGCCCACGCGTGGGCGTAGGGGCCGAAGTACCGCACGCCCTTCTTCTTCGGGCCGCGCATGACCTGCAACCGCGGGAAGTCCTCGTGCAGCGTCACGGCCAGCGACGGGTAGCTCTTGTCGTCGCGGTACTTCACGTTGAACCGAGGGTCGTACTGCTTGATCCAGGAGTACTCCAGCTGCAGCGCCTCGACCTCGGTCTGCACGACGGTCCACTCGACCGAGGTCGCCGTCGTGACCATCTGGCGGGTCCTCGGGTGCAGCGCCGAGAGGTCGGCGAAGTAGCTGTTCAGCCGGCTGCGCAGGCTCTTGGCCTTGCCGACGTAGACGACCCGGCCGGTCGCGTCGCGGAACCGGTAGACACCCGCCGAGACGGGGATCGTGCCCGGCGCCGGACGGTACGACGCGGGATCTGCCACGTACGCGAGCCTACGTCGGCGGGGCACCCCCGCGGAGCCGCCTGAGGTGACGGCTGCCACCCTGTCCTGGTGCCCTTGCCGCCGTCCGAGCCGGTCACCGCCGACGTGGTGATCTTCGACGGCGGGCACTCCGGCCGCGGGCGCCGCACCATCCTGCGGCTGCGATGGACAGCGGCCGAGCCGCTGGCGGTCGAGCTGCTGCTGACGGCGCAGCCGGACCACCCGGCCCTTCCCCGCGGCTCCTGGGTGGTCCTGCGCGACTTCCTGCGTTACGGGCTGGACCAGCCGACCGGGGACGGCGCGGTGCGGATCCGGCCGGACGAACTGCGCGACCGGGTGTGGTTCGAGCTGGCACGTCCGGGCCGGGCGGCATGCGTGTCGGTGCCGCGCGCGGTGGCCCGTGACTTCCTGGACCGGACCGAACATGCCGTGCCGTGTGGCACCGAGCGCAGCGAGGAGGCGATCGACGCACTGCTCCTGCGGCTGCTCGGCAGGCAGGCCCCGCCGGGCCCCTGAACGCGTGCCGCCCGGCGGGGGGACCCTGCGGCCTACCGCTGCAGGACCGCCCGGCCGCCCCTGCCCGCGGCGCCGTCATAGGTGATCACGTCGATGCCGCGCAGGTAGTCGATGACGTACAGCGTCCTGCCGTCCGGCGCCCAGTGCACGGCCGAGGCGCTGCTGTCCAGCGGGAGGAAGAAGCCCTGCTCGGTGATGGCTCCGTTGTTCGCGACGTCCAGGAAGCGGGTGCCGCTCTCGTAGGCCGCGAGCGCGACCGTGCCGCCGTCCTTGAACGACGGCTGCTGCTGGAACCAGTGGACGGAGCAGCCCAGCTTGTAGCCGCCGGGCGGCGTGTTGCCGTCCTCGTAGTCGCCCATCTGCAGCTTGTACTGGTCGGCGTAGGTGAAGATCGGCGAGCTGCTGTTGCCGCCCTTCACCGTGAAGGTCGAGAACGCGCCGTTGTTCTCACCGCAGGTCGGCCGGGCATTCGTCTCGCCACCACTCATCATGATCTTGCTGGCGCCCGCCTGGGGCCACTCGACGCTGTGCGTGAAGCGCTTCTGGCCGTCCGGCGCCGTCAGGTGGCTGGCGAAGGCGAGCAGCTTCGGGGCCTCCGGCCAGCCGCCGTCCCGGGCGTTCACCGAGATGAGCATCTGCGGCACCGACGCGGTCAGCAGCTGCCCGGGGCGGACCTCGGTCTGGTGGTGGGTGCGGGTCGGCAGCGTCTCGGTCCAACCCTGCTCCCGGAGCTGGGAGTGCAGCGCCGTGATCCAGTTGACCTTCGACTCGACGATCGGGGTCGGGTCGGTGAGCGCGGCGCGGATGTCGCTGATGCT
This sequence comes from Mycobacteriales bacterium, assembly GCA_040902655.1. Classification (NCBI taxonomy): domain Bacteria; kingdom Bacillati; phylum Actinomycetota; class Actinomycetes; order Mycobacteriales; species Mycobacteriales bacterium. The sequence goes on along the minus strand of JBBDWV010000045.1, from coordinate 25,118 downwards.
GCCGGACGACCCGTACATGTAGGCGCAGGTCTGGCCCTGGACCGTGAGGCAGGTGGAGGTGTGGTCGCCGGCGCTCTTGATGCTCTGGACCAGCTTCGGGGCGGTGGCGTCCCGGACGTCGAACAGCAGCAGGCAGCCGCGGCTGGCCTCGAGGTCGGCCAGGCACGGCGCGGCCTGCGTGGTGACGCTGCTGGTCTGCGCCGAGATGCCCAGGATCCGCCCGTCGGTCGGCACCTGCTCGTTCTCGAACTCGACATCGACCGTCGTCAGCCCCTGCCGGACCGGGTTGGTCGGCTCGGAGATGTCGTAGATCTGCAGGTCCTTGGTCGTCGTGACGTAGAGCATGTCGCCGACGACCCGCGCACCGACGCCGTCGGCGGCCTCCCGGATGTTCTTGACGAAGCGCACGCTGTCCGAGGCGTAGTAACCCGGGCCACTGCCGTTGTCGCTGCGTCCGATCGCATCCTGCACGGCTGCACGCTGGGCCTCCAGGGCGGTGACCGTGCCGGCCTTGCTCGAGTGCGCCCCCTCGGTGCTCTCGACCGGAGTGATCGCGGAGAAGGCCAGCACGCCTCCCCCGCTCAGGAGCAGGCCGGTCACGGCGAGCAGCGCCGCGCGGCGCGAGCGGCGGACGGGGGAAGCAGGCGACACGGGGCTCTCCAGCTCGGAAGGGGACGGGACTCTGGTCCTGGTTCGCCGCCACGGGCGGTGTTCCTGCGCGACCGTGCGGGCCGGCCGCCGGAGGGGAAGAGCCGGCGAGCCCCGTCAGACGCGGGCGGAGGCTTTCGCGCGGACCGTCCTGCCGGGTGCCTTGGCCGGGCCTGTCGATGTCCCGGACGGGGCTGTCCGGGCGCCGGCCCGGGCGTCACCGGGCGCCGGTGGCTCGCCGGGCGGGGACAGGTGGCCGGTCCCCCGACCGGCCAGGATCTCGGCCAGGAAGCGACCGGTGTGCGAGGCCTGCACCGTCGCTACCTGCTCCGGCGTTCCCTCGGCGACGACTGTGCCGCCGCCGGAGCCACCTTCAGGGCCCATGTCGATGACCCAGTCCGCGGTCTTGATGACATCGAGGTTGTGCTCGATCACCAGCACGCTGTTGCCCTGGTCGACCAGCCGGCCGAGGACGCCCAGCAGCTTGCGGATGTCCTCGAAGTGCAGACCGGTCGTCGGCTCGTCCAGCACATAGACCGTCCGGCCGGTCTGTCGCTTCTGCAGCTCGGAAGCGAGCTTGACGCGCTGCGCCTCACCGCCGGACAACGTCGGCGCCGGTTGCCCGAGCCGGACGTAGCCGAGGCCGACGTCGACCAGCGTGGTCAGGTGCCGCCGGATCGCCGGCACCGCCTCGAAGAACTCCGCGGCCTGCTCGATCGGCATGTCGAGCACCTCGGAGATCGACTTGCCCTTGTAGTGCACCTCGAGCGTCTCGCGGTTGTAGCGGGCGCCGTGACAGACCTCGCACGGCACGTAGACGTCCGGCAGGAAGTTCATCTCGATCTTGATCGTGCCGTCGCCGGAGCAGGCCTCGCAGCGGCCGCCCTTGACGTTGAAGGAGAACCGGCCGGGCAGGTAGCCGCGGACCTTGGCCTCGGTGGTCTCGGCGAACAGCTTGCGCATGTGGTCGAAGACGCCGGTGTAGGTGGCCGGGTTCGACCGCGGCGTGCGGCCGATCGGCGACTGGTCGACCCGCACGACCTTGTCGAGGTGCTCCAGGCCGGTGACCCGGGTGTGCCGCCCGGGCACCTCGCGGTTGCCATTGAGCTGCTTGACCAGGACGGCGGCCAGGATGTCGTTCACCAGCGTCGACTTGCCCGAGCCGGAGACCCCGGTGACGGCGACCAGCTGGCCGAGCGGGAAGGACACCGTGACGTCGCGCAGGTTGTGCTCGCGGGCGCCGACCACGGTCAGCTCACGGCCCTTGGTGCGTGGTCGGCGGACCTCCGGCACCGAGATCTCACGACGGCCGGAGAGGTACATGCCGGTGATCGAGTCGGGACTGGCCAGCAGCTCCTCGACGGAGCCGGAGACGACCACCTGACCGCCGTGCTCGCCGGCACCCGGACCGATGTCGACCACCCAGTCAGCCGTCTGGATGGTGTCCTCGTCGTGCTCGACCACGATCAGCGTGTTGCCGAGCGCCTTGAGCCGCAGCAGCGTGTCGATCAGTCGCCGGTTGTCGCGCTGGTGCAGACCGATGGACGGCTCGTCCAGGACGTAGAGCACGCCGACCAGCCCGGAACCGATCTGGGTGGCCAGCCGGATCCGCTGGGCCTCACCCCCGGCGAGGGTGCCGGCGGCCCGGTCGAGCGAGAGGTAGTCCAGCCCGACGTCGAGCAGGAAGCCCAGCCGGGCATTCACCTCCTTGACCACGCGAGCCGCGATGACCTGCTGCCGGTCGGTGAGCTCGAGGTCGCGCAGGAACGCGGCGCAGTCGCCGATCGACATCGCCGCGACCTCGGCGATGGACCGGTCTCCCAGGGTGACCGCCAGCACCTCGGGCTTCAGCCGCGCGCCCGCGCAGACGGCGCAGGGCACCTCACGCATGTAGCCCTCGAAGCGGTCCCGACTGGTCTCGGACTCGGCCTCGGCGTGCCGCCGCTCGAGGAACGGGATGACACCCTCGAAGGCGGTGTAGTAGCTGCGCTCGCGGCCGTACCGGTTGCGGTAGCGGACGTGCACCTCGGTGGGATGGCCGTAGAGGACGGCTTTCTGCTGCGCGGCGGTCAACTTCTTCCACGGCGTCTTGAGGGTGAAGCCGAGGGCGTCGCCCAGCGCCTGCACCAGCCGGCCGAAGTACTCGATGTTGTGGCCGCTGCTCCAGGGAGAGATGAGGCCCTGCTCGAAGCTGGCCTCCTCGTCGGTGATGACGAGCTCCGGGTCGACCTCCTTCTTCACGCCGAGGCCATGGCACTCCGGGCACGCGCCGTAGGGGCTGTTGAAGGAGAACGACCGCGGCTCGAGCTCCTCGAAGGACAGGTCGTCGTACAGGCAGGCGAGGTGCTCGGAGAAGGTCCGCTCGCGCTCCGGGTCGCTCTCCGGTCTGTCCACGAAGTCCAGGACCACCAGGCCACCGCCGAGACCGAGAGCGGTCTCGACCGAGTCGGTCAGCCGCCGCTTGGCCGACTCCTTCACGGTGAGCCGGTCGACGACCACCTCGATCGTGTGCTTCTCCTGCTTCTTGAGCTTGGGCGGCTCGGCGAGGGAGTGCACGACGCCGTCGACCCGCGCGCGGCTGTAGCCCTTGGTCTGCAGGTCTGCGAACAGATCGACGTACTCCCCCTTGCGGCCGCGGATGACCGGTGCGAGCACCTGGAAGCGGGTGCCCTCTTCGAGCTCGAGGACGCGATCCACGATCTGGGAGGGCTGCTGGCGGGCGATGACCCGGCCGCACTGGGGGCAGTGCGGGGTGCCGGCCCGGGCATAGAGCAGGCGCAGGTAGTCGTAGACCTCGGTGATGGTGCCCACCGTCGAGCGGGGATTGCGGCTGGTGGACTTCTGGTCGATGGAGACGGCCGGTGACAGGCCCTCGATGAAGTCGACGTCGGGCTTGTCCATCTGACCCAGGAACTGCCGGGCGTACGCCGACAGGGATTCGACATACCGGCGCTGGCCCTCGGCGAAGATCGTGTCGAACGCCAGGCTGGACTTGCCCGAGCCGGAGAGCCCGGTGAAGACGATCAGGGCGTCGCGGGGCAGGTCGAGCGAGACGTCCTTGAGGTTGTGCTCACGCGCGCCACGCACGACGAGGCGGTCGGCCATCGGGTCCCATCAGGAGGCAGTGCCGGAGGGGCCCGGCTCCTCCAAGGCTAACGCTCCCCCACGTGGGCAGCAGCGCTGTTGGCGACCGCCACGTCGTCCAGCCACCGCCACAGACCCGCCCCGATCGGCCGGACCCGCTCCTCCTCGAGGTGACCGACCAGGCCACCGGTCCGGGCGATGACGGCGACACCGCGCAGCACCCGCCAGTGCAGGCCCAGATCGGACAGGGCAGCGGCCGAGGCGCCGGCGCCGTTCACCGGCAGATAGCCGCCCCTGCGGTCGGTCATGGCCTGCCCCACGGCCTCCATCAGGCGGATGTGGGGACCGGCCACGCCGAGTTCGTCGGCCAGCCCGAACAGGCGGACCGTGCGCGGGTCGCCGTTGCGGTGGATCGGGTGACCCACCCCGGGTAGCCGCTCGGCCCCACTGGCCAGGAAGCGGTCGACGATCTCCTCCGCCAGGGCGCGCAGCGAAGTGCTGTCCGCCGCCGGGTCCGGCCCGGCGGACTGCAGCATCCGCGCCGCGTCGTCCACGACGCCGAGGAAGACCGAGCCGGCCCCGAGGATGCCGGCAGCGACGGCCCCCTGCACGGCCTCGGGTGCACCGGTGAAGGTGAGCCGGGTGGCGATCGCGCTGGGCGTCAGCCCGTGCTCGGCGAGGCCCACGAGGACCGCGTTGAACAGCCGGCCTTCGGCGTCACTGGGTTGCCGCCCGGACAGCAGCAGGAAGCACATCGACCCGAAGTCGAGGTGTCCCATCAGTTCCTCGGTGAGGTCGAAGCCCCGAACCGTGATCGTGTCAGCGGTGGAGCTGGCGATGTCGCTGCGGAACGGCGGCTGCTCAGGCATGGATCGGGCCCTTCTGGAGGTCGGCCTCGGCCGCGGTCCGCTCCCGCGGGAGCCTGGTCTTGGCGATCTTCTGCGTCTCGGTCAGTGGCCAGCCGTCGACGAACTCGAGGTACCGCGGCCGCTTGTAGGGCGGCAGGCGGTCGGACCACCAGTTCACCAGCTCGTCGGGGGACAGGGAGGCGCCCGGCCGCAGCATGACGAAGGCCTTGATGTCCTCCTCGGTCAACGGCGACGGCACCCCGATCACGGCGCTCGAGGTGACCGCGGGGTGCGCCTCGATGACGTTCTCGACCTCGGCCGGCGACAGGTTCTCCCCACGGCGCCGGATCGTCTCCTTCAGACGTCCGGCGAAGTAGTAGTCCCCGTTGGCGTCGCAGGATGCCAGGTCACCGGTGCGCAGCCAGCCGTCGCGCATGATCTGTGCGCTGGCCTCGGGCTGGTCGAGATACCCCGGTGTCGTGAACGGGTTCTGCAGCAGGAGCTCCCCCACGACCCCAGGGGCGACGTCCCGACCCACCCCATCCACCACCCGCGCGTGATTGACCTCACCGAGCCGCGGATGCTGTCGCGGGCGGCCCATCGAGCCGTACACGGCAGGCCGGTCCACGGGCGAGATGAGGCCGTACGGCGTCTCGGACAGCGCGTAGCCGATGACGAGGCGGAGACCGAGCCGCTCCTCGATCTCCCGGTGGCGCTGCTCCGTCGGGGCCGGCGCGGAGTAGCACAGCCGCATGCTGTGGTCCCGCTCCGCCGGCGAAGGCGGCTGCGCCATGAGGATCTCCACCATGGCCCCGATCGCGTTGAACTGGGTCGCGCCGTACCGGCGGACCTGGTCCCAGAAGCTGCTTGCCGAGAAGCGCGGCAGCAGGGCGAGCCGCGCACCGGCGCCGTAGGAGCCCAGGGTCGAGTACGCCTGCGCGTTCAGGTGCGAGAGCGGAAGCGTCGTGAGCAGCACGTCGTCCTCCGTCAGCCCCAGCCAGAACGGGAACCCCTCGGCCGCCGCCGTGTACATGGCATGGGTCTCGACGACGAACTTCGGCTCCCCGGTGCTGCCGCTGCTCTGGATGCAGGATGCCGGTTGTTCAGGGGACGTGGTGACGGGGGCCAACGGGGAGGCCGCGTCCAGATCGCCCACCTCGACGGTCCGGACGCCGGCCGGCAGCGGACGCTGCTCGTCCGCGACGACCACGGATGCCGCCGCCTTCGCCACGACGGCAGCGAGTTCGGCGGCGGCCGCCGCAGGGTTCACACCGATCACCACGCCGCCGGCCAGCACCGTCCCGAACCAGGCCCGCACGAAGTCCAGGCCGTTCGGGAGCACGACCACGACGCGGTCTCCGGGTTCGACGCCGAGGGCCCGCAGCCCGCCGGCCACCCGACGCGCCGACTCATACGCCGCTGCCCGGCTGACCGGGACCGGCTCGCCGGCCAGCCACCACGGCGCGTCGGGCCAGCGGTTCGCTCCCTGCTCGAGGAATTCGGGAATCGTCAGCAGGTCGCCTGCCATGGTGGCCTTCCTGGTCGAGGACGCGTGCACGGTCTGCCGGAGCCGGACGGGCCCGGTCCACGGGGCGTCATGCGGAGCCCGGCAGCACGCCGATCTGGCGCAGCCAGGCGTCCCGGTCGAACAGCGTCCGCACCGAGCACACCCGCCCGCCGTCCGTGTGCAGGACGACAGCACCGTCGACCCGGAAGGCCTGGGCCTGGCCGATGTGCGCCGTCCCGGCCCACTGCAACATCCCGGTGAACGTCCCGGCGAACTCCACCTCGGCGAAGACGACGCCGCTGTCGGCAGCGGCCGGCCCGGCCACGACAGGCATGGCGAGGTCGGCGAAGGTCCGCATCGTGTGGGAGAAGTGGTCCACGGCGAGGTCGCGGCCGCGCACCGGCGCCGGTCGGAACAGGGAGTGCACCTCGACGTCGTCGTCCAGGACGCCCCGGAGCCCGTCCAGGTCCCGCTGTTCGTGGGCGACGTGCCACACCGAGAACGTGTCCAGGGCCGACGCGCGGGTCACCATGCGGGGAAGGTGTCAGCGCGCAACGGGCACATCAGATGACCCCCTCGCGGGCCAGGTCCGCCAGCTCATGGTCTGCCAGGCCCAGGAGGGTGCCGAACACCGCCTCGTTGTCACGTCCGGGGACCGAGGGCCCGGCCCACCTCACGTGTCCGGGGCTACGCGTCAGCTTGGGCACGATGCCCGGCATCACGACCTCGCCGCCCTGGTCGTCCGGGACCGACAACAGCATCCCCCGCTGGCGGAAGAGCGGGTCGGCGAAGATGTCCGCCACGCTGTTGACGGGCCCGCAGGGCACGCCGCACTCGTCCAGCAGCTTGCTCAACTCGCCGCTGTCGTAGCTCGCGCACCACTGAGCGACCACATCCTCGATCTCCTCCTGGTTCCGGCCGCGGGCCTGGTGCGTCGAGAAGCGGGGGTCCTCGACCAGCTCGGGCCGGCCCATGGCGGTGCACAACCGCGTGAAGACGGTGTCCTGATTGGCGGCGACGACCATCCAGGTGCCGTCGGCTGTCCGGAAGATGTTGGAGGGCGCGATGCCGTCCAGGCGGGTCCCCGAGGGTCCCCGCACGTTGCCGGTGGCGGCGTATTCGGGAACGACGCTCTCCAGCATGGCGAAGCAGGCCTCGACCAGCGAGCAGTCCACCACCTGGCCGGATCCCCCGCGGGCGTCCCTCCAGTACAGGGCGGTGAGAATCCCCTGCACGGCGAACAGCGCCCCCAGGCTGTCCCCGAGCGACAGGCCCGTCCGGGGTGGCGGCAGGTCCGGAAAACCGTTGAGATGCCGCAACCCCCCGACCGCTTCGGCCACGGAGGCGTAGCCGGCCCGCCCGCTGTCCGGCCCGGTCTGGCCGAAGCCGGAAACCCGGGCCAGGACGAGCCGGGGGTTGCGCTCGAGCAGAACCTCCGGAGCCAGTCCGAGGTCCTCCAGACTGCCGGGCCGGAGATTTTCCAGCAGCACGTCCGCGGATCCGACCAGGTCCAGGAACAGCTCTCGCCCGCGGTGGCTGCCCAGGTCCAGCGTGACGCAGCTCTTGTTCCGTGACTGCACCGCCCACCAGGAGGTCCGGTCGTGCTCGTCCGGTGCCCCCCACTGCCGGAGCGGGTCCGGTCGCGCCGGATTCTCCACCTTGACGACCTCGGCGCCGAAGTCCGCGAGCATCCGGCCGGCGAACGGGCCGGCGATCAGGCTCCCGACCTCCACGACCCGCACACCGCCCAGTGGACCGGCCGCTTCGGGCAGTGGACCGCCGTCTGCAGCCGTCATCGTCACAGGAACTCCTCGAGGGTCGTACGGGCCTCAGATGGTGAAGAACAGCTTCCGGAAAGCCTCGATGCTCTCCGCCTTGCCGGTGGCCTGTCCGCCCTGGATCCGCTGGTAGACGTCGAGACAGAACTCGGCGCAGCCGAAGGTGAAGGTGGCGTCAGGAGCCGCCGGACGGCCCGGCTCGTAGGTGAGTGCACCGTCGGCTATCCGCACCGTCCAGACGTCCCCCTCGGCCGGCGAGATCTCGATGCAGACGGTCAGGTCGAGGTCGCCGGCCACCTCGGGGGCGAAGCACAGTTGCATCAGGCCGAACATGAAGGGCGTCAGAGTGTTCGCTGAGTCCGCGTGCACCGTTGCCTCCCGGCCCAGCGCCTTGCGGAAGTCCCAGTTGTGCACCGAGTAGTCCATCAGCTGGAAGGCCGCCATCATGAAGGCGGGGACGGGACCCACCCAGCCGTGCGGCACCAGGCGACCGGACCACTCGTCTTCGGTCAGCTTGTCGAAATAGCCGAAGAGCAGCTCGTTGCAGGCGTCGAGCCGGCTGAGCGCCTCCCACTTGTCCAGGTCGTGGTGGAGCAGCGCGCTCTTGCCCAGCCCCGCGCCGTAGGCCCGCATGCCCTTGGGCTCCTGGGTGGGCCAGCCCCGCTCGCCCTGCTTGAAGTAGCCGATGTAGGAGAAGGAGACGTCGAGCAGGTGCCCGACGAGGTCCCGGACCTGCCACATCGAACAGGGGGTGGGCAGGTCCCACTCCTGCTCGCTCGTGCCTGTCACCATCTCGAGGGTGTGCGAGTACTCCTCGCGGATGAGACCCAGCAGATGGTCCTTGCCGGAGAACGTCGTGACGTCGATGCGTGTCGGTGCAGGCGGCGTGATGGTCATGTGCGCTCCTATCGGGATCTTCGGGACGGGCGCCGCAGGACAGGGGGCGCGACAGGCATCCGGCAGCACGGGAGGAGGCCGGGGCGGGGCGGAACGAGATCAGCGGGCCACTGCGGCGACCGCGGGCACCGGGTCGACGTCCTCGAAGAGCGGGTCCTCGTCGAGATCACGTGAAGAGACCGAGAACTCCAGCGAGATTCCGTTGGGATCGGTGCAGTAGAGCGAGCGGATGAACCCGTGGTCGACGAGGTCGCTGGCGTCGTAGCCACCCGCGCGCAGAGAGGCCTGCAGTGCGTCGAGATCGCCCTCCGACGAGACGTTGATCGACACGTGGTCGAACAGGATCCCGGAGGCCGGGATGCCGGAGTCCTTGCGGACAGGGAGCTGCACCTCGGGCCACTCGAAGAAGGCGATGGCGTGGCCAGGACCCAGGCTGAAGAAGTAGTGGCGGTAGGGATAGTCGGCCTTCGGATCGCCGGTGGTGCCGACGAGGCGCATGCCGAGCACGTCCCGGTAGAACCGGACCGTGGCATCCATGTCATTGGTCACCAGCGCGAGATGGTTGACGCCTTGGTACGTCGGCACGTCTGTGTCCTTCCGTCGAGCCCCCGCGGGCGGACCAGCAATCGCGCGCACAAAGGGCAGGTTGTATACGATCGACTGTGACGTAGAACACTTGCACAGTCACACACCCTGGTCAAGGACCCGCCGGGAGGGAGAATCGAGAGGGTTAGCCAGAGCCCGCGTCACCAGGCTTTACCGGGCTGCCGGTATACAAGTGACCTGATTCCGGCTCGTTCGAGCCGGTGGCCGAAAGGCGCGGGAAACCGAGCGCGCGCCGGGTCCTCTACGCTCCCGGCACCCGATCCGCACTGGCAGCCGCGGCACGCCGGAGCCTTCGAGAACTGCGAGCATGGAGATGGCGAGAGCAGCAGACGCCGCCTACGCAGCGGTCCGGCGCCAGATCCTGGAGGGCAGGCACCCCGCCGGAAGCTGGCTGCGTGAAGAGGAGATCGCCGCCTCGACCGGGGTGAGTCGCACACCGGTCCGCGAGGCCCTGCAGCGCCTCCGGGCCGAGGGACTGGTCGAGATCCTGCCCAACCGCGGCGCGACCGTCGCGAGCGAGTGGAGTGCCGAGCAGCTGGACGAGATATACGACATGCGCAGCCTGCTGGAGGGCTACGCGGCGCGGCGGGCCGCGGAGCGGTTCACCGCGGACAGCGTCGACGTGCCGGCGCTGCAAGAGCTGTGCCGAGCGATGGACGTACAGCTGCGCCGCGGCGGCGACGAGAGCTACAACGAACTGACCAGGTTGAATCTGCAGTTCCACAGCGCCGTCCACCAGGCCGCCGGCAACCGGCAGGTCATGGAACTGCTCGGGACGGTCATCCAGCGGCCGCTCGTCGTACGCACCATGCAGCGGTACACCGATCGCGAGCGCGCGCGTAGCGTCGGGCACCATCATGAGCTGCTCGAGGCCATCCTCGTGCAGGACGGCGAGTGGGCCGAGTCCGTCATGCGGTCACACGTGCGGGCCGCACGCGCCTCCCTGCGCCACTCGATGATCGACGGCAGCGCGCCGGCGGTCGGCAGTCTGGTGCAGCCTGTTCCCGGCTCGCCAGGCACACCCTGAGGAGAGGACGACTTCCATGCCCTACACCGGAGACGTGACGGTCGGCGGTCCGGTCGACGTGCGGACCGCGGGCGGCCTGCAGATCACGAAGGTGGCCACGCCGCCGTTCGAGAACAACTGCTACCTGCTGCGCTGCAGGGCGACCGGCGACACGGTGCTCATCGACGCGGCCGGGGACGCGCCACAACTGCTCTCGCTCGTCGGCGACGGCCGGCTGGTCGGCATCGTCGAGACGCACGGCCACTGGGACCACGTCCAGGCGCTGGCCGACGTCAAGCAGGCCAGCGGTGCGCCGGTGCTGGTCCACGCCGGCGATGCGGCCGACCTGCCGGTGCCGGCCGATCGGCTGGTCGACGACGGGGACACGATCAACGTCGGGGACGCCAGCCTGACCGTCATCCACCTCGAGGGCCACACGCCCGGCAGCCTCGCGCTGCTGTACGACGGGGAAGAGCGGCCGCACCTGTTCAGCGGCGACAGCCTGTTCCCCGGCGGGGCCGGGAACACGAACAAGGACGCCGCGCGGTTCACCCGACTGATGGACGACCTGGAGCGCAAGGTGTTCGCCACGCTCCCGGACGACACCTGGGTCTACCCGGGGCACGGCAAGGACACCACGCTCGGCGCCGAGCGGCCGAGCCTGCCGGAGTGGCGCGCCCGCGGCTGGTAAGCCGTCAGAGCGCGATCAGGATCGTCGTGCCTCGCGGATTGCTGTCCGTCTCCGGATCCGTGTTCTTCGCCGCGTCGTAGACCCCTGCGTCGTCCTGCACGCCGGTCACGGTGAAGGTGACGGACGTCACGGTGCGCTCGTCCAGGCCGTCGAGGTGCAGCTCGCACCGGGTCGCGTCGATCTGACAGCTGGCGTCGGTGGGCGAGATCCCGTCACCGCTGAACGTGCCGGAGACCCAGGCATCGGGCAGCGCGTTGCCCGCGGAGTCGGCCACCTGCACGACGGCGTGGGCGTCCCACCGAGCGCCCCTGGTGTGCGTGTGCGCGTCCAGGTCCACGACGGAGACGGTGATCTCCGGGTCGGCCACGTTGTCGACCGTGACGCTGACGGCAGCCGAGCCCGTCCCCCCGTCGATGTCCGTGGCGACCGCCGAGAGCTGGTGCGTGCCATCGGCGTACGCCGTGGTGTCCAGGCCGAAGCCCCAGCCGTCGGAGGCGTCGGTGTCGGTGTGCACCAGCGTGCCGTCGACGCCGAACTCCACGGAGACGGCGCCGTCCTCCGCGGTCACCTCGACGGGTGCGGTCGCCGACACGGTCGAGCCGTCGACGGGCGCCGTGAAGGCCACGCCCGGACCCGTCTCCATCGCGGCGACCTTCGCCACCACCTCGGCCCGCAGATCGGGCAGCATCGCGTACAGGTTGTCCCCCGGGCACTCCGTCGACGCCCAGTCGCGGTGACCGCTCACGGCGTCCACGCTCCGCGCACCTCCGTCGACCGGGTTGACGTACGCGACCGTGCCGTCCGCGGCGATGCCGTGCCGGTGGGAGAGCTCGGCCAGCACATCGGTCAGCGAGGACGTCGCCGCGCTCGTCGGGGTGTTGGCGTTCCTGCGGTGGTAGGTGAAGTCGCCGAGCAGCGCGACGCCGAGGTTGCCGGAGTTGTAGCCGCCGGTGTGCGCGGCGGTGGCCATGCGGTCGCTGCCGGCCTCGTGCGCGAAGTCGGCCCCGGCACCGGTCGTGCACGTCTCGGACGCAGTGCCGGACCACCGGCCCTCGTAGACGACGCCGTACTGGTCGACCAGGTAGTGGTAGCCGATGTCGCCCCAGCCGTTGTCGACAGCGTGGTACTCGTAGATCGCCCGGACGGTGGCCTCCGGATCGGTGTCGCCGTTGCTCGTCGCCGTGTGGTGCACCGTCATGACCTGGGCCGGGTGGAAGTCCGGCGCCCAGGTCATGAGCGACTCGTCCGCCCCCCACTCCGCACGGCTGCGGCAGCTGGACAGGGCCTGGGGTCCGTCCGCCACGCGGCGCACGACTTCGAGCGGCCCGTCCGTCGTGTTGAGGGCGACCGCGCGCGGCGTGCCGGCGTGGTCTGGCAGGCCGCGCACCTGGAAGGCGTCGGCGTCCCGCCCGCCGAGCAGCCCGGAGGTCCACTGGCCGGGCGCGTCGGCGCCGTCCGGCTGGAGCGGGATCCAGTCACCCCAGGTGCTGCCGTGCCGGAAGCGGACCTCGCCGAAGGACTCGTCCGCGCCCTCGGCATGGGCATGGGCATGGGCCGACTCCTCTTCGCTCCAGATCACGCCCACGTAGTCGATCGGGAAGCCGGGCACGACCGCCGCCTCGGACACCGGCGCGGCGGCGCGCAACGTCGCCGGGCGCTCGACGTCCCGGTAGGCGTGCGCCGGCAGCGCGAGCGTGGTCGCGGTGAGGCCGGCGACGAGCAGGCCGCGCAGCCCGAGGCGGCGCAGGGAACCGTGGGCCATCACGTGCTCCTGAGGTGTGAAGGGTCGCCGCTCCGCACGACGCTGGTGCGACGGTACGGCCGGACGGCCGGTGCGGTAGGCCGAACGGAGCAATCGGGCGCTGGCGCGCCCCAGCCCTGCCGCCGTTCGCTTCGTGTCCGCAGTGTCCCGGTGTCCGAACCCGACGGCGCCTTCACGCGAAAGACGTGACAGGACGAGAGATCCGGGCGCACAGTGGCGGGCTCCGACCTACCGAGGGTGCCTCCTATGAGCAGTCGCCGCGCTGCCGTCGTCCTCACAGCCCTGACGTCCGTCCTCGTCCTGGGCGCGGTCCCGGGCACCGCCCACGCCGCGAAGCCGGCCCTCAACGACACGTGCGAGGACGTCAACAGCAAGAACGCCAAGGGCGCGGACAGCGACTGCGACTACGACTAGACCGCCTCAGCCGACCCCGAGCAGGTCGCTGCGGTCGGCCGCCTGCCGGTCCAGCTTCCGGTCGGGACAGCCGACGATCATCGGGCTGTGCACCAGCAGCTGCGCCTGCGCCCGCTCCTCGCGGTTGCGCCACAGCCTCGACGTGTGGAAGACGACGACCCGGTCCACGCGGTCCCCACGGACGTCATCGAGCAGCGCGCAGTAGCCAGGACGGGGACGACCGCCCTTGCCGGCGCTGATGTCGTTGTCGTACCGCTCGGCCACGACGACCGAGCCGCTGAGAGCTGCCGAGGACACCACGCTCGGCGCCGAGCGCCCCTCGCTGCCGGAGTGGCGCGCCCGCGGCTGGTAGCTAGCGCGTCACAAATGGAGCCTGGGGTCTCAGGCGCGACGGGTACGCCGCGGGTTGGCCAGCGGCGTCCAGGTGCGCTCGGGGCGCTGCTCGCGCTGCTGCTCATTGCTACGGGGAGAGGGGGCGGTCGTCGGGGACGTCATGCTCCATGCTTACCCGTGCAGCCGGCAAAGCTGAGGGTGACGTTCCCCACAGCTACTCGCGCTGGGCGGCATCGGCCGGGATGTGCTCGCGTGCCTCGCCCTCGGCCGGCAGCAGCCTCCTGGCGGCCGTGGAGTCGTTCCTGGTCTTCAGCAGCGACGCGACGACGGTGACCGCGAGGACGGACACGATGACCCCGAGCGAGGTGAAGGTGCCGATGTCGGGCGCCCAGTCCTTGCCCCAGGAGTACTCATGGGCGGCGTGCAGAATCAGCTTGACGCCGATGAAGCCGAGAATGACGGACAGGCCCTTCGACAGGTAGACCAGCCGGTCCAGCAGGCCGTCGAGCAGGAAGTAGAGCTGGCGCAGACCCATCAACGCGAACGCGTTCGCGGTGAAGACGATGTACGCCTCCTGCGTGAGACCGAAGATCGCAGGGATGCTGTCGAGCGCGAACAGGATGTCGGTCGACCCGATCGCGATCATCACCAGCAGCATCGGCGTCACGACCCGCTTCCCGTCCACGCGGGTGACCACGTTGGCGCCGTCGTACTCCTTCGTGGTCGGCAGGACGCGCTCCATCAGCCGCACGAAACCGTTGGTCTCCCCGTGCTCCTCCTCGCCGCCGCTACGGGCCAGCTTGATAGCTGTGAAGATGAGGAACGCGCCGAAGACGAAGAAGGTGGCGACGAAGCGCTCGATGGCCGCCGCACCGATCGCGATGAAGATGCCGCGCAGCACCAGCGCGAGCACGATGCCGAAGAGCAGCACCTTGTGCTGGTGCACCGCCGGAACGGCGAAGCTGGACATGATGATCACGAAGACGAACAGGTTGTCGACCGACAGGGAGTACTCGGTCAGGTAGCCGGCGAAGAACTCGGCGCCGTACTGCTGCCCCGAGACCAGCCCGAGCCCGATGCCGAACAGCACGGCGAGGCTGACGTAGAAGGCCACCCATCGGGTGGCCTCGCGGATGCTGACGACGTGCGGCCCCTTGCGGGCGGCGATCGCCAGGTCGATCAGGAGCAGGCCCACCAGCGCGCCGATGGTGGCGAACCAGACCCAAGTCTCGACGTGCACAGTTCCTCCGGTAGTCAGTGCGGGCTACCGGAGGTCTCTCCCACCCGAGGTGGGCCAAGCGCGCCGGGCCAGATTCGGCCGTGCTGACGACGAGCCTGTGCGGGGATACTCCCCTCCGTGTGCAACACGCTACCTGCGGTTGCGCTGTGCGACTCCGGCAGACTGGGCCGGTGCTCCCCCCTGATCTCGCCGCTGTCGCCGCCCGTACCAAGGGCTTCCTGCCCGAGGACGAGGCCGCCGCCCTGCACGCGGCCGGACTGTCCGCGTCGGCCGGGGTCTGGCTCGAGGTCGGCACCTACTGCGGCAAGAGCACCGTGCAGCTCGGTGCGGCCGCCCGCGGGACCGGCGCCCAGCTGGTGACCCTCGACCACCACCGTGGCTCGGAGGAGAACCAGCCCGGCTGGGAGTGGCACGACGCATCGTTGGTCGACCCGCACACCGGCCGGCTCGAGACGCTGCCCTCGTTGCGGCACACCCTGTGGGACGCCGGCCTGGACGACGTG
This sequence comes from Mycobacteriales bacterium, assembly GCA_040902655.1. Lineage (NCBI taxonomy): Bacteria > Bacillati > Actinomycetota > Actinomycetes > Mycobacteriales > Mycobacteriales bacterium. Next base: position 9,801 of record JBBDWV010000045.1, on the reverse strand, counting down.
GTCACCGTGCTGGTCGGCAGCACCCAGCAGGTCGCCACCTGGTGGACGACGCCGCTGACGCTGCTGTTCCTGGACGGCAACCACACCGAGGAGGTGGCCCAGCACGACTACGCGGCGTTCGCCCGGCATCTCGTCCCCGGTGGGCTGCTGCTGGTGCACGACGTCTTCGAGCGCCCCGAAGACGGCGGCCGGCCGCCGTGGAACGTCTACCAGCGCGCTGTACGTGAGGGCTTCGGCGACGTCTCCGCCACCGGCTCGCTCAGGGCGTTGCGGAGGGGCTGACCGGAGCAAGGGGCATCGAGAGCGCCGGATTCTCCACCTCCGCGAGCAGGACCCGGGCGAGCTCGAGCATCCCGTCCTCGCCGCCGGCGTGCCGGTGAAGCAGCGCCCGGACCTCGAACTCCCTCATCCCGGCGCGCGAAGCCAGCGTGCTGAGCTCGCGGGTCCACGCCCCCAGATGGGGCAGGCCATGCGTGCGCGCGACCTCGCACAGCGCCTCGAGGGCGTACAGGTCCACCCACAGGTACGCGTCGGGGAGCCGGGTGCACCTGGCGCGGGCTTCGTGCAGCCGGCGCACGGCTTGCTGGACCTCGCCGCGGTCGGCCGCGACCACCCCCAGACCGCGCAGCGCCAGGCCCTCCCAGCATGGGTCCACCACCTGGCAGCCGAGCGCGAACGCGTGCTCCAGGCGCTCCTGCGCCGCATCCACCTCTCCGAGTGCCAGGTGCACCCCCGCCCGCAGCCCCTCGGGCCAGGGAAGGAACGACGTCCAGCTGTGTCCCAGCGCCAGGTCGTACGACGCATCCAGCAGCCGAGCCGCCTCGGTGTGCTCACCGCGCAGCAGGCGGACCCGGCCCAGCATCGCCAGCGCGTAGCTGCGCCGGCGAGGGTCGGGCGTCAGAACCATGGCCTGCTCGAGTGCGTCGGCCGCCGCGGCGTAGCGGCCGACGTCGCTCAACGCGCTCCCCCGCACGCAGAGCACCCGGGCCCGCAGCGCGGCGTCACCGGCGGCAGCGTGATCAGCCTGCGTGAGCCAGTGCTCGACCCGGTCGTAGCGCCCGCGCAGGAACTCGATGTAGCCCAGTTCACGGGTCGCATCGGCCAACAGCTCACGACGGTCACCGGCGAGCTGGACCGCCGCGTGCAGGGCCGTCGCGCCCTCCTCGTCCTGCCCGCGCACGGCGTGAACGAGGGCGGTGCCGAGCGCCGTGAGCGCCCGCACCTCCAGTACCCGGTCAGCCAGCGCCCGTGCGTCGACCACGGCCCGACGCAGGCACTGCAGGCCGGCGTCGACGGCGCCGGCTCCGATGGCCGCTTCGCCCGCCTGGAGCTGCGCGACGACGCCGCCCCTGCCCGTGCTGGCCGAGGCGACCGGCTCGGCAACGGTCGTCGCCAGGGCGGCCGCCACCGCCGGTCCTGGTTCGACACCGAGCTCCCGGCGGAACAGCTCGCGGCACGCCGCGACCTGGCGCGCCGCGGCGATGCCGTCACCGGCTGCAGCCAGCGACCTCACCAGCAGCGCCTGGAAGTTCTCGTCGTAGGGGTTGAGGCGCACGAGCGCGCCGGCCACGTCCGCGGCGGCCGGCCCGTCGCCGGCGACCAGCGCTTCCAGCGCCCGCTCCCGCAGCAGCGCCTCCGCGGCGCCACGAAGGTGTCGACGCTCGCTGTCCAGCCACACCTCCAGCGACGGGCAGGTCGGGAAGGAGAACGTCTCGAGGAGCTCGGCCGTGAGGTCGACGCCGGGCGGCCACTGCCCTGCAGCAAGCCAGCAGGCGTCCACGACATCGTCCGGTCCGAGCCGCAGCTGCAGCGGGTCCCCTTGGAGCACGATGCTGCTGCCGAGCACCTTCCGCAGCTCGCTGAGGTTCCAGCGCAGCGCCGCGAAAGGGTCCTCGGCATCGGAGAAGAGCAGCATGGTCAGTGCGCGTCGCGTCACCGGTGAGCGGGCCAGCAGCAGATATGCCAGCAGCACCCAGACCTTCCGTCCGCGCGGGGCGGGCACCGGGCCGCCGTCGCGCTCGACGAGAGGACTTCCGAGGAGGTGGATCCGCAACGCCACCCCGGCATCCTCCCGCTCACCGGGTCGGGCGTCAGCCCTTCGCGGTCTCCGGCCCGATCAGTGACAGCACCGGCGAGACACTGTCGGCAGGGAAGCCTCCTCGCTGCGCGTGTTCCCGCACGATGTCCTCGGAGGCCGCCTCGTACACACAGTAGATCTTGTCTCCGGTGACGTAGCTGTGCTTCCAGCTGACGTCAGGCCCCAGCTCGGCGAGCACCCCGCAGCTCTTCTGCGCGATCGCCTGCAGCTCGGTCGCACTGGCGCCCCCGATGCCGGGAATGGCGCGCTCGATGACGTAGCTCTGCATGTCTGCCTCCTTCGTCCGCGACGCGTCGTCGCGCCGTCGTCGAGCACGATGCAGGCCGAGCGTGTGAGCGAGCGGTTGACGGACGCGGAGCGGGGCCGGTCGCGGCCGGCTCGTGCGGCCGATCCTGTCACCCGACGCAGGTGCACTCGTCGAGCAGCACTCCGGTCGGCAGGCCGTCGCCGGCGAACAAGGCCAGCGTCGGCCCGCCGGCCAGCGCGTCGGCCGCCAACACGACGGCCGCGCTCGTCCACGACGAGCGCTCCACCGGCCAGCGCACGCCCTCGTCGAAGACCAGCCCGGTCCAGTACGAGCCGTCGGATGCGCGCAGGTGCTGTACGTCGCGCAGCAGCCGGCGGCCGCGCTCGTCCTCACCGGTCGCGGCCAGCGTGAGAACGAGCTCAGCGGTCTCCGCACCGGTCACCCACGGACGGTCCGCGACGCAGCGCGCGCCGACCCCCGGCACGACGAACTCGTCCCACCGCTCGGCCAGCCGATGCCGGGCCTCCTCCCCGCGCACCGCTCCGCCGAGGACCGGGTAGTACCAGTCCATCGAGAAGCGACTCTTGTCGAGGAAGACCTCCGGGTGGTGCGCCACCGCGTGCTGCAGCAGCCCGGCGGCCAGCTCCCACTCCGGTTGCGGGTCCCCCAGCAGGTCCGCCAGCGCGAGGCCGCAGCGCAGCGCCTGGTACGCGCTCGACGAGCCGGTCAGCAGCGCGTCCGGGTCGACGTCACCCTCGGGCGAGCGGGACCAGTGCAGCTGACCGCCCGGTGCCTGCAGGTCGAGCACGAAGTCCAGGGCGCGGCGCACGTACGGCCACATCGTCTCGACCAGGTCGCGGTCCCCGGTGACGGTCCACCACTGCCACACCCCGACGGCGACGTAGGCGCACTGGTTGGTGTCGACGCTGGCGTCCAGCACCCGCTCGCCGTCGTACTTCATCCGCCACGCGCCGTCCGGCTCCTGCGTCCGCCGCATCCAGCCGTACGCCGCGCGCACCTCCGCCAGCCGGCCGCCGAGGGTGAGCGCCATCGCGCACTCCACGTGGTCCCACGGGTCGGTGTGCCCGTCCGGCCACGGCAGCGTCCCGCCCGGCTGCTGCGCCGCGGCGACGGCCGCGACCGTACGCTCGAGCTGGCCGGCCGTCAGCACCCCCGGCAGGTCACGCAGCGGCACGGGTCGCCTCCGGCTTGCGCAGGTAGACCACCAGGCTCTTGCCCACGACGGGGTTGAGGAACCGCTCCAGGACCCGCGTGATCTTCGGCGCCTTCATCATGTCCCAGACCAGGAGCCGGTGGTACGCCCGGACGAGCCGGTGGTCGCCGTCCTCGACACCGACCGCGCACTTGAGCCACCAGTAGGGCGCGTGCAGCGCGTGCGTGTGGTGGGCGTCGACGGGCGTCAGGCCGGCGGCGGTGAGCCGCCGCCGCAGCTCGGCCCCCCGGTAGATCCGGACATGGCCCCCCTCGACCTCGTGATAGGCGCTGGACAGCGCCCAGCAGACCAGCTCCGGCCCCCAGCGCGGGACCGTCACGGCGATCCGGCCGCCCGGCTTGAGCACGCGGAACAGCTCGCGCATCGCCCGGTCGTCCTGCGGCAGGTGCTCCAGCACCTCGGCCGCGATGATCCGGTCGAAGCTGGCGTCCGCGAAGGGCAGGTCGTACGCCGTGCCACGCACGGCCCGGGCCCGCGCGTCCGGCGGGACCTCTCCCGCCTCCTGCATGGCGGCGAACATCCCGGTGACGTCCCGGAGCTCGGCGGCGTCCATGTCGAACGCGGTCACGTCGGCGCCGCGGCGGTAGAGGGCGAAGGCGTGCCGCCCGCCGCCGCAGCCCATGTCCAGGACGCGGTCGCCGGGCCCGACAGGGAAGCGGTCGAAGTCGACGGTCAGCACGGGCTCTCCTTCAGAACGGTGCGGTACCACGCGACGGTGCGCTCGGCGACGGCCCGCCAGGTGAAGCGCTCGACGACGCGCTCGCGACCGGCGGCGCCGATCCGCGAGGCCAGCTCCGGGTCGTCGAGCAGCCGCCCCATGGCGGCGGCCAGAGCCTCCGGGTCGCCGGGCGGCACGTGCAGCGCGGTCACGCCGTCGGGGCCGACCACCTCCGGAAGGGCACCGGCGGTGGTGGCGACCAACGGGGTGCCGCAGGACATCAGCTCGACCGCCGGCAGGCTGAAGCCTTCGTACAGGCTGGGGACGACCCCGACGCAGGCCGAACCGAACAGGTCGACCAGGTCCCGCTCCGGGACGCCGGACAGGAAGCGCACGGCGTCGCCGATACCGAGCCGCTCGACCGCAGCGAGGGCCAGGCCGCCCTCGCGTGGCCGCCCTACGACGACGAGCTCGACGTCGCGCTCGGTGCGCAGCTTGGCCACCGCCTCGAGCAGCGGCACCAGCCCCTTCAGCGGCACGTCGGCGCTGGCGGTCGCGACGATCCGGCCCGGCACGCGCGGCAGGGACGGCGGCCGGAAGACGTCGGTCTCCACGCCCACCGGCACGACGGTGAGCCGCTCGCGCGGGACGCGGAAGTCGCGCACGATGTCGGTCAGGCTGTTCTGGCTGACGGTCAGGACGGCCGGCAGCCGCCGGACCACGCGGCCCTGCATGCGCAGGAAGGAGTACCAGCGGCGGGTGGACAGCCGCTTCGTGCCGGTCGCGGCGGCCAGGTCGTGCCGGCGGTCCTCGGTGATCGGGTGGTGCACGGTGGCGACGACCTTCAGGCCGCGCCGTTGGAGCAGCAGCAGTCCGTAGCCGAGCGTCTGGTTGTCATGCACGATGTCGGGGCGCGTCGGCCGGCTGCGCAGGACCTTGTCGACGCGCAGGCTGAACGTGAGCGGCTCGGGAAACGCCGCCGTCCACATCAGCGCGATCTCGAGCAGGTCGACCGGACCGCGGAGCTCCCGCCAGTCCGGCGTACGGAACGGGTCGTCCTCGCGATAGAGGTCCAGGCTCGGCACCTTGGTCAGGACCGGACCGGCGTCGAGCTCAGGGTAGGGCTGGCCGGACAGCACCTCCACGTCGTGGCCCAGAGCGGCCAGCTCGCGGGACAGCGCCCGGACGTAGCCACCCTGGCCGCCGCAGTGCGGCTTGCTCCGGTAGCTGGTCAGCGCGATCCGCAGCGGCCGCCCGCCGTCTGCCGCTGTGCGGTCCACACTGCTCCTCGGGGTCACGGAGCCCCCCACGTTACCCACGGTTACAGGGCCGCCTGCGCGAGCCTCGGCCCGGTCGCCGTCAGCGGACGCCGGCGGCGTCCATGCCGCGCAGCTCCTTCTTCAGCTCGTTGACCTCGTCGCGCAGTCGGGCCGCCAGCTCGAACTGCAGCTCGCGGGCCGCCTCGTGCATGGAGTCCGACAGCGACTGGATGAGCTGGGCGAGCTCGGCGCGGGGCATCGAGGCCAGCTCCTTGGCGTGCTCGCCGGCCCGCCCCTTGTGCGGCCGGGAGCTCATGCCGGGCACCGGCGCCTTGCCCCGCGAGGAGTTGCGGCCACCACTGACCAGGTCGGGGTCCTCCCGCACGATGTCGTCGAGGATGTCGGCGATCCGCTTGCGCAGCGGCTGCGGATCCAGGCCACGCTCGGTGTTGTAGGCGATCTGCTTGGCCCGGCGGCGCGCCGTCTCGTCGATCGCCTTGGCCATGCTCGGCGTGACCGTGTCGGCGTACATGTGCACCTGGCCGGAGACGTTGCGGGCGGCCCGGCCGATCGTCTGGATCAGGCTGGTGCCGGACCGCAGGAAGCCCTCCTTGTCGGCGTCGAGGATGCTGACCAGGCTCACCTCGGGCAGGTCGAGGCCCTCGCGCAGCAGGTTGATGCCGACCAGCACGTCGTAGTGCCCCTGCCGCAGCTCCTTGAGCAGCTCGATCCGCCGGATGGTGTCGACCTCGGAGTGCAGGTAGCGCACCCGGATGCCGAGCTCGAGCAGGTAGTCGGTGAGATCCTCCGACATCTTCTTGGTCAGCGTGGTGACCAGCACCCGCTCGTCCTTCTCCGCCCGGGTCCGGATCTCATGGACGAGGTCGTCGATCTGCCCCTTGGTCGGCTTCACGACGATCTCGGGATCGACCAGCCCGGTCGGACGGATGACCTGCTCGACGACGTCGTCCTTGACCCGCGACAGCTCGTACGGCCCCGGCGTGGCCGACAGGTAGACGGTCTGCCCGGTGCGCTCGAGGAACTCCTCCCACTTCAGCGGGCGGTTGTCGATCGCGCTCGGCAGCCGGAAGCCGTGATCGACCAGCGTGCTCTTGCGGCTGCGGTCGCCTTCGTACATGGCCCCGATCTGCGGGACGGTGACGTGCGACTCGTCCAGGACGAGCAGGAAGTCCTCGGGGAAGTAGTCGAGCAGGGTGTGCGGGGCGGTGCCCGGGGCGCGGCCGTCGATGTGCATCGAGTAGTTCTCGATACCGTTGCAGAAGCCGACCTGGCGCATCATCTCCAGGTCGTACGTCGTCCTCATCCGGAGCCGCTGTGCCTCCAGCAGTTTGCCCTGCTGCTCCATCACGGCGAGCCGGTCGGCCAGTTCGAGCTCGATCCCCCGGGTGGCGCGCTCCATCCGCTCCGGCCCGGCGACGTAGTGGGTGGCCGGGAAGACGAACACCTCCTCGTGCTCCTCCACGACCTCGCCGGTCAGCGGGTGCAGGGTCATCACCCGCTCGATCTCGTCGCCGAACATCTCGATCCGGACGGCGAGCTCTTCGTACACCGGAAAGACCTCGACGGTGTCGCCGCGGACCCGGAAGGTGCCGCGGGTGAAGGCCAGGTCGTTGCGGGTGTACTGCACGTCGACGAACCTGCGCAGCAGCGCGTCGCGCTCGAGGGTGTCACCCACGCGCAACCGGACCATCCGGTCGACGTACTCCTGCGGCGTCCCGAGGCCGTAGATGCAGGACACGCTCGCCACCACGATCACGTCGCGGCGGGTGAGCAGGGACATCGTGGCGCTGTGCCGGAGGCGCTCGACCTCCTCGTTGACGCTCGAGTCCTTCTCGATGTAGGTGTCGGTCTGCGGGACGTAGGCCTCTGGCTGGTAGTAGTCGTAGTAGCTGACGAAATACTCGACCGCGTTGTGCGGCAGCAGTTCGCGGAACTCGTTGGCCAGCTGGGCGGCCAACGTCTTGTTCGGCGCCATCACCAGCGTCGGCCGCTGCAGCCGCTCGACCAGCCACGCCGTCGTCGCGCTCTTGCCGGTGCCGGTGGCGCCGAGCAGGACGGCATCGGGAGCACCGGCCTCGACCCGCCGCTGGAGCTCGTCGATGGCGGTCGGCTGGTCACCCGCGGGCTCATAGTCACTGACGACCTGGAAGCGTCGCGTGGAGCGTCGCAGATCGGACGCCAGACGGGGCACGGACGGCATCGCGCCGTGTGGCCGAGGGGGTTGCGCGGGCGAGGCGACGGTCACCCGACCACGGTACGTCCGCCCCGCGTCAGGCGGCTCAGCCCGGCGCGGAGGCGGACCCGTCCTTGGCGCGGTCGTGCTTGCGGCCCGGCGCCGTCCGCTTGGCCACCTCCTCGGCCTGCTCCCGCGCACTCGGCACCGGCGGCACCTCGGCCGCCGGCAGCGCGGGCGCCGGCTGCGGTCCGACCGTGCCGGCAGCCTTGGTCAGCACACCCCACTGCAGCGGCCCGGTGGTCTGCCAGGACCACAGGCTCAGCGACTGCGCCCCCTGCTCGCGCGCGACGTAGACGAAGGCAGCCACGCTCTTGTCCGGGTGCGGGTCGGCCTTCAGGTACGGCGCGTCCAGCCGACCGTCGTACCCCTGTCCCACCGGCATGACGGGCTTGCCGAACTTCTTGAGCCACTGCATGGAGGTCTTGGTCACCACGGACGGCGAGCGGTTGTACCAGTAGGCCATCGGCACGAAGGCGTCGGCGTACGGCGCGGTGGTGGCGTACGGGTAACTGCCGGTGCGCTTCTCGCTCGGCCAGGGGACGGTGGCGAGGATCGCCGTCCGCTCCGGCAGCGCCTTGCGGAGCTCCTTGTAGTAGCGCTCGACCCGGTCCCCGCGCAGGTCGGTGCCCTCGGCAGCCGTCTCCACGTCGGGGGCGACCGCCGCGACCATCGGCGCGCCCTTGCGGTTCCACCAGGCGGCGCGGGCGAGACGGCGGGCGTCGGCCTCCGGGTTGTCCAGCTTCGGGAAGTCCCAGGCGATGACCTTGATGTCGGTCCCGGCGGTCGCGGGCATCAGCTGGTTGAGCACCTCCTTGCCGATCCAGCCCTTCTTGCTGCTGCCGGTCTGGACGTAGAGGTGGGTCAGGCCGCTCTTCTGCGCCCGCGCGACCACTTCACCCGCATGGCCGGACTCGGAGCGGCGCCAGTCGTGCAGCCACATGCCGGTGCCGCGCGGCAGCCACCGCTCGACGGGTGCGGGTGCCGCCTTCGGCGCCGACTCGGCGGCTGGTGCAGGCTCGGCCGGGGGGAGATCGGGGGCGCGGTTGGCCTGCTCCTCGGTCGTGCTCGACGGCGCGGTCGTGCCCCCGGGCGGCAGCGCGGCCGGCACCGCGGCCGCCGCCGGCACGGGTACGGGTGTGGCCGGCTGCGCACCGGCGGCACCGGCGCCGACCAACAACACCGCCGCGAGGGTCAGCGACACCTCGCGGGTGAACCGGCCCGCCCGGGCCCGGACGTCGCAGCGATCCGCCACGAGGCGCAGCCACTCGACCACCGCCGCCACCTGCCAGACGGTGACAGCGGTGCGGACACAGGACGGGAGACGACGAGACACTGGCGAACCGTACGTTGTGCCCCGGTGGTTCCGTGGCCAAACCAAAGAACGAACCGTGACAGTCCGACTACTTTTCGCTCAACTGGTGCCAGAGCCGGTCGACCTGCAGGGCGAGCTCCTCGATCGAGCCGTCGTTGCCCACCACGTGCGTGGCGACCGCCAGCTTGTCCTCCAGGGGCGCCTGGGCGGCGATCCGCTGCCGGGCCGCCTGCTCGGACATGCCGCGCAGACGGGTGAGGCGGTCCAGTTGGGTCTGCGGTGCGGCCGCGACCACCACCACGACGGGATACCTCCGGGCGAGGTCGTTCTCGACGAGCAGCGGGACGTCGTGCACCACCACCTCGGCGCCGGAGGCACGGGCCTGCTCCAGCAGCTCCGCGGTGCGCTCCCCCACCAGCGGGTGCACGATTGCGTTGAGCCGGGCAAGGGCGGCCGGGTCGGCAAAGACGCGCGATCCCAGCGCGGCACGGTCGAGCGAGCCGTCCGGCTGCAGCACCTCCTCGCCGAACTCCTCGCGGATCCTGGCCAGCCCCGGTGTCCCTGGTTCGACCACCTCGCGGGCGACCAGGTCCGCATCGACGACCACGGCCCCGTGCGCGGCGAGCAGCCGGCTGACCGCCGACTTGCCCGAGCCGATTCCACCCGTCAGCCCCACCGTCAGCATTGGTAGTCCGGGGCGCAGTACCGCCGTGGCGGCCTGTTTCCCCTTTCCCCT